>JAGVZW010000017.1 GCA_018302235.1 Candidatus Woesearchaeota archaeon | reverse complement strand
GTTTGTTGTGGAGAAATATATTTACAATGTCCTAATATTTTTTATCAATAAATTTAATAATAAAGTATTTTTCAGATAATTATGATTTTAGGAAATATTATTGGAAAGAGTTCTACCAATGAATTTATTTTTGATGTAAAAAAAGATGCAAAAAAGTTTCAATATGTTCAAGTTTTGCATAAAGAGGGTTATAATGTTTTGGCGCAGATAGTTGAAATTGAGAAACAGAATGATATAACTAAAGCCATGTGTAATGTTTTAGGTTATAGAGATGAAAGGAATTTATTAAAAAATTTGAGAGTACCATTAGAGATAGATAGTGAGGTAATGTTAGCTGAGGATTCTTTTATTAAAAATACATTGGGATTAATTGAAAGTGATAAAAAGGCGTATATTGGGATGTTGGATGGTAAAGATATTAGGGTTTATTTGGATTTGAATAAATTATTAACTAAACATTGTTCAATTTTAGCTAAAACTGGTTCGGGTAAGTCATATGTTAGTTCTGTTTTGTTAGAAGAGATTTTGTTGAAGAATGTCCCTGTAATTGTGATTGATCCTCATGGGGAATATAGTAGTTTAAAATATCCATCTAGATCTAAGAAAAGTATAGATAGGTTTGGTGTCCAGCCTAAGGGATTTTTGACACAGATTCAAGAATTCTCTCCAGATATTGTTAAGAATCCTGAGGCTAGGCCTTTGAAGTTAAGTGCTAAGGATCTGAATAGTGATGAATTAATTCATTTATTACCTATGAAATTAAGTAATGTTCAAAGGGGTATGTTGTTTGCTGCTTTAAAGAATTTGGGAAGCAGGGTTAGTTTTGATGAGGTTATTCAGGAATTAGAGGCTGAAGAGGGTAGTTTAAAATGGGGTTTGATTAATGTAATGGAGTATATGAAAGAGGTTTTGGTTTATAAGATTATAAGTGATTTATTTATTGCAAGAAAAAATGGTGATGTTCCTCCTTTTTTTTTGGTTTTAGAAGAGGCACATAATTTTGCACCAGAACGGAATTTTGGTGAAGCTAAGAGTAGTCAAGTTATTAGAAATGTGTTATCTGAGGGGAGAAAGTTTGGTTTGGGTGTTTGTGTTATTAGTCAGAGACCTGCAAGATTGGATAAGAGTGTAGTTAGTCAAACTAATACACAGATTATTTTAAAGTTAACTAATCCTAACGATATTAAGAGTGTTTCTAGTTCTGCTGAGGGTATTACATCTGAGACTGAGAAAGAGATAAAGAATTTAGGTATAGGAACTGCAATGGTTGTTGGTGTGGTGGATATGCCCTTGTTTGTTGAAATAAGACCGAGAATGACAAAACATGGGGGAGAGAGTATTGATGTTTTGGAGACTTTTGCAAATTTAAATTTACAAGGGGGCAAGCAAGAATGTTTGAATGCTGTAGATGTTACTGGTTATAATTATTAAGTTAATGAGTGAAAAACAAATTAAAGAGATAAATATTAAATTAGTTCCTTGTTATTTGTTGAATTGTAAGGATAAAAATCTTCAGTTTAATTTATTAGTGAATGTAAATAATGCACATGTTGTTAAAGATATTGAGACTGGTACGGGGGGGTGTTTAATTAGGGATTTAAAGGGGTTGACATCGAATGAGGAAAAGATTTTAAGATATGTAATTAATATGGATAAAAATAAATTTGAAGCAGCTGAATTGTTTGGAAGGGTGGAATTACAATTTTCTGAATTATATGATTTAATGAGTAATTTAGTAGCAAAGGGTTATTGTATAAAAGAAGGAAGTAAGTTTATGTTAAGTAAAAATTTGTTATTTTTTTCTAATTTACGAGAGTTAGCTATATATGAAAAAGTAGAATTTAAGGGAATAAAATATGATGTCAAAGAAGAGATTAAGTATGATATTAAAGAGATTGTTGATTTTATTTCTAAATTTGTTGATGTCTTGTCTAGGAGAGAGTGTTTTTTGATGAAATATGATGTAGTTTATAATTAATTTTTTAAAAAGAAAAATAATATAGATAGTTGGGTGATACATGAAGAATGATAATTTATTTATTATTGTTGTTTTAATTTTGCTT
This sequence comes from Candidatus Woesearchaeota archaeon, assembly GCA_018302235.1. Taxonomy (GTDB): domain Archaea; phylum Nanobdellota; class Nanobdellia; order SCGC-AAA011-G17; family GW2011-AR18; genus DATDVT01. Next base: position 12,958 of record JAGVZW010000017.1, on the reverse strand, counting down.
GGTTTTATTATTGTTATTTATAGCAGTTTTTTTACAGGAAGGGTTATAGAGGATTTTTATCTTTGTAAGGGTGACGGGCTGAACAATTATCAAGTTAAGGAGAATGTTGTTCTTTTTAGTGAGGGCATTGAAAATATTTATGAGGATTATTGTGATGGAAATTATTTATATGCGTATTCTTGTCCTGTTGAAAATGATCTTTTGTTAGAAGAACGGATTTTTTGTCATAATGGTTGTAGTGAGGGTGGTTGTTTGGTATAATGCGGATATCTTTCTGTTTCCATAAATGTTTTGGTTATTTCTACAGCTACAGATGTTGATTTTTCTTTTATAAATTCAGATGAAAGTTTTGAGTAACCTATAGCAACCAATTCATTTTTTAATGTTAAAACAGCTACTAATTCTCTTGGTTTTATATTAGATTCAAATTTTGAGATTCCAGGAATATTTAGGCCTGCTCCGTGGCATAATGGGTCTACAGTTGAATCATGAACCCAAATTTTTGGTAGATGTTGTACAGAATATTCAATTGGTTTGATAATTTTTTTTAATTCTTTTTCTTTTCCTTCTTTGTATAATGTATAAGCGTCTTGTAGTTCTGTTAGAGAATACATTTCTTTATCATTGAATGGACCTGCTTTAGTTCTGATTAATTGTTGCATGTGTGCACCAGTATTAAGTTTTTTGCCTACACTGTCACAAATAGTTCTTATGTACGTTCCTGCTTGACAGCCAATTTTAAATAAAACATCTTGATCTTGAATTTCTAAAATTTTTATATAATATATTTCTCTTTCTCTTTCTATTCTCTTTACAGCGGATTTTATCGGAGGGAGTTGTTTTATTTTCCCTAGAAATTCTTTGAATATTTTTTCTATTTCTTCTTTTTTTATTAATTTGTGGACATGCATTAAGCAGATGTATTCTTTTCCAAAGGGTAATAAGGTTTGAGAGATCCTTGTTGCTTTATTTAATGCAATAGGTAGAACTCCTGTTACGTTTGGATCTAATGTACCACCGTGTCCTGCTTTTTTAATGTTTAGTATTTTTTTAGTATAATCAGCAACTTGATGTGATGTTGGCCCCTGGGGTTTGTTTATACATATAACCCCTTTATCTATTAATTCAGTTATAGTTCTGTTTTCTGGTTTTTTACCATAATTACTATTTGTTTCTGATTCTTTTTTAATAATTATTTTTCTTTCCACTTGTTCAAAGGGTAGTTTCATGATTTACCTCCATGATTGTATTATATTTAAGTTATTGCTAAATTCTTCACTATTTTTAAAGAAGATTATATGGACTTATATCTTTAAACTTTTATTCTAGTTAATAAAAATAAGACTAATATTACTACGAGTATTATTAACCAATTAATTTTTAACCAATTTATTACTCTTTTTATTACTCTCTTTATCATTTTATCCTCCTTTCAATCCATTTTATAAACACAATAACTGTAAGAATTATTATAAGTTCAAGAAATATAATATCTTCAGTCTTTGTTCTAGAAGATTTTAGATTATAATAAAATGCTACCATTAAAGCAAGTACAGTAATGAAAGCAATTACTGCTGTAGATATAGCTTCTAGCTCATTTAATTCCATGAATAATATCATATTAAGAATGAATTTAAAGTTTTGTTTTTTTTACTTTCAAAGTGGGGTTTTTGATTTTTTATCGTCTGATACTATTCTTTCTTCTTTTGTTTTATCTTCGTGTATTTCTGGTTTTATTTCTTTTTGCTTTTTTATTCTCTTTTTAGCTTTTCCTTCTTCTAACAATTTCTGTTCTTCTTGTTCTTCTTTTTGTTTTTCTGTTTGAGGTAATATTTTTTCTTTTGTTTTTTCTTCTTTCTTCTTTCTTTCAGGAAATGGAAATTCAGGTAATTCTACTTTAGCAAGATTTTCTTCTTTTATTGCTTTTACTTTTATTTTACCAGGGGGTTTTTTTGAGCCTTTTTCCCATATTTTTTTGTTTAGGTTTTCTCCAAGTTTAACTTCTTCTACTTTAAGGTGCTTTTTAATATAATTTTTAACAGTAGAAATAGCTTTTTTTGCTCTTTTGTAAATTGGTGTTTTTAATACTTCTTTTCTTAATGAGATGATGAATATTTTTTCGTCTGCCATTATGCTTTAGTTTTCGTTCTTCTCCACGATCTCTTTATTGTGGTTATTCTAGACGGATGGATTTTTCTTAGGCCACCATAGATTTTAGGGATTATCCAAAAAGGGGCCCATTTTGTCTGTTTATTTTTTTTTGCCAATCTTATTTTCTTTGCAAGATGAATATATCGTGACATTATAGTCTCCTTATTTTGAATTCTTTTTTTGGTTCTATTGATAGTAGTATATTTTTAAATTGTTCATCTGTGATTTTATTTGTAATTTCTTGTGCTTTTTGTGCTATTAAACTTATTACTTTTATTGCTTTTTCTGGGTGCATACTTTTTAGTGTATGATATCTTCCTATAGCATCCTTTGTCATTTTTTCAAATGATATATTTTCTATAATATTGATTTGTTTTTCTAGCTCTTCTCTTTTGCTCATTTTTTTGACAATAAAGATATGCCTTTTTTTGTTATGATTCTTCCCTTATGAACACTATCTTTTTTTATTTCTAAATAATTTAATCTTTCTAGATCTTGAAGTATTGTTCTAATAATTTTACCAGAGCCTCTTTTGAATTTTTCTGGTTTATATCCTCTATTTTTTTTAGAACCATATTTTGTTTTTAATTTTGATGTTCCAATTGGACCTTTATTGTAAACAGCGACTAGGATTGAGGCAGCTCTTAAGTACCACCAGTCTTGGTTTTGTGGGGGTCTTTCTTTACTTGGACCTGTTTTTATGTAATTAGCCCATTCCGGTATTTTTAATTCGGGTTTTAATTTTTCAGAGGTATTTTTGATTAATCTGCTGGTATTTTCTTCTTTTATGTTAGTCATAGTTGATTTGAAATTATAGTGGCTTTATATATCTTTCGTAGGCTTGTTGATAATTATTATATTTCCCCGACCTTTTTTTATCTTTTTAATTTTATTGTTATGCTCTAGCTCTGAAATTATAAGGCTTATTTTTGCTTCAGAATATGGAAATTGTTTTCTTATGTCTTTTTGAGTGGCTCTTTCTTCTTTTTCTATAAAATTTAGAACTTGGGTAGCTAGATTCTTTGGCTCTTCTTTAATTATTGGAGTTATTGGGGGTATTGGTTTGGGTTTAGATTTTAAATAGATTATAACTCCAATAATAATCAGGATTAAGATAGTGAGGAATATATATTCCCAATAGGTTTTTTTTGTGGTTGGGTCTAGATCTTCGTCTATGTCTGGTTCATTATAGTATTCGTCTAAATCAGAGAGATCATCTATTAGAAATAGGTCTAGATTAAAGGTTCCCTCTTCTTTTATCTCTATTTCTTCTATATCTATTAAAAGAGGGGTTCCTGTTGCGGGGAATTTTGCTATTAGTGTATATTTACCAGGTGGAACATTTAGGGTGTATTGACCGTCTATAGAAACATATTTTTGTTGGGGTTCAGTATTTATTTCTATAAGGCTATTTGGGACTTTTCGAAGGGATAAATCGTATATTGTGCCCTCTATTTCTGTTGCAATACTTGCTGTTGAAAATATTATAATCAAGTATATAAATAATAACAATTTTTTCATATATTTAATATTGGTTAATAATTTAAAAATGTTTTGCTTTCTTTTTTTGTTTTTCAGTTATTTTTAGCCTTATTTTTTAAAAATAAGTTTAATTTTTTCTTTGTAAAGCTTTATTCTGTCTTATAAAGTTTAAAATTTTTATTATTTGAAAGTATGTTTATAAACAAAATTTTATATCTCTATGGTATGATAATAAAACTGCTTTGGCAGTGGAGGAAAAAAATGAAAAGAATATTGAGTTTATTGGCGCTAGGTTTGTTCCTAGTAAGTATGGTGCCAGTAGCTGTTTTGGCTGAGACACCTACTACAGTTGCTGAATTAATAACTGCAAGAGAAGATGCAAGAGAAAGAACTCAGGAATTTAAGGATAGATATCATGAGAATAGGGGTATCTTTAATGACAAAAGACTAGAATTAAGGGATAGAAGGTCGCAATATGCAGCTTGTAAGGCTGATTTTGGTGAAGATAGTGCAGAATGTCAAGCTAAAAAGGATGAATTAAAGGCTACATCTAAGGGATTTATGTCAAGTGGTTTAAATATGATGATTCCTTGGCTAGAATCTGGAAGGGCTAATTTGGATAGTTGGACTTTTAAAGATGATAGGAGTTCACAGGTTCAAGAGGCTTTAGCTTACATAGATGAGGATTTACAGGATTTACAGGACCTAAAGGCTAGAGTAGATGCTATGTCAGATACACCTAGTGATGAAGATGTTAAAAATCTTGGTCAAGAACTAGCTTTGGCTATAAGAAAGGCGAGATTAGACTTGAAATATGGCGCTGGTATTGTAGTCAGATATAGATTTGATACCTTATTTGAGAGATTAGGTGGGACTAATGAGGGAACTTATGGTGCTTTAGATGCTACATACAATGAATTATTAGCTCAAGGTAAGGATGTTTCAGCTATAGGAGATTATATTGCTGATATGAAGGCAGAGGTTGAATTAGCTGAGCAGGCTTATAATGATGCTATTGTTGATTACGATCAGGCTAGATTACAAGGAAGACCTGCGACTACAAGAGATGAAGCAAAGGCAGCTTATGATATAGCTAAGGATGGATTTGATAACTATAAATTAGCTAAGGAGCATTTAAGACTTGCAAGAGATAACTTAAGACAAGCTGTTCTAGGGATAAAAGAACAAGGTGGTCAAGAAATATTGGAAGATAATGTTGAAACCTATATACTTGGTCAATAATTTTTTCTTTTTTTTAAAAACATTTATAAATTAGGATATATTAAAATAGAATGGAGGGGTATTTATGAATAAGAAATTAATATTTGTTACTGTGTTTCTTCTGATATTATTACTTGTTTTTACTACTGGGTGTGGTAGAAGATTAGCAGCAAAAAGGGCTTTACAAGAGCAACAAACCCAAGAGATAGTACAAGATGATGGAAGCGTTAGCGGTGTTGAGGATGATTTGGGTTTGGGTGGAGAGGAATTAGATGATATGCTAGTGGAAGAAGATGAAAGTGATTTAGATGCAATGGATCAGGAATTGGATGCTTTGCAGGATTTATAAATGGTTTTTTTTATAAATTCTTTATTTAGATAATTTTTTCCAATATAATAGACAGTAAATGTAATAAAGTAAGCGCCTAAAACGTCATTTGTATAATGTATGTGGGCTAAAAGGACTGTAATGGCTAGGGTTATGGACATAGTTAAAAATATATATCTTATTTTATCTTTACACAATAAGAAACCCATAAAGGGGATGGCTACATGCCCTGAAAAAAATAAATCTCTATTGAAATAAAAAATATAAAGACTTTTTGAGTGTAAAGGAATATATTCATTTGGTAGTGCTAGTTGGGTTGCAAATACAAATAGACTTCTAACTATAATTAATAGGCTGAATAATTTAATACTTAAATGAGATGTTTTTGGTCTTGTTATTATAATATAAGATATTAGGATTAGTACAAAATAAAATCCATAAATATTGTATGTATTTACGTCAATCGCTTTAATGTAATTTAGTATTATATCATGTTGTTCTTCGCCTCTTAGATTAATATTATCTGCATAATTTCCAGCGAGGCTCATGAGAATTATTGCAGTGATCAGGAGAATGATGGCAAAATAATGTTTTCTCCTGAAATCTTTTTTTTTCAATTCTGATGACCATTCTTTAAGTAATTTTTTTGTATTCATTCTATTTTCTTTTGTTTATGGATATTTAAATGTTTTTTAGAAAAGTTTTTAAGTAAATTGGATTCTAAATGGATTATGCCCATGTAGCTCAGCAGGTAGAGCACACGACTGTTAATCGTGCGGTCGAAGGTTCGAGTCCTTCTATGGGCGTTTTAAAACAGAAAAGAATATAAACTATTGATAAGTTTTAACAAATAGTTGGGCTCAGTGGGATTTAAAATACCATAAATGTAGCTCAGCCTGGGAGAGCACCACGCTGAAGCCGTGGTTGTCGCTGGTTCAAATCCGGCCATTCCCATAGTTAACTTTATAAATAAAATTAGATTAAATAGTAAATTGGTGATACTATGAGAAATAAAAAAGGGGCTATGGAATTATCTATGAGTACAATTATTATAATTGTAATAGGTGTTACTTTACTTATTTTAGGTTTGGCTTTTGTTAAACAAATTTTTTCTAAAACAGAAAAATTAGGAACTGGTGCTTTTGATCAAGCTGAGGCGATGTTAAGTCAGGTTGATATTACAGATGAATTTTTAACGGTAACGCCTTTAACTACGAGTGTTGAAAAGGGCGAGTTAGTTAATGCTGCAGTTGTAATAAATAATATTAATGAAGCAAAGGTTGATGTAAAGGTAACGGCTAATTCAATTAAAGGGAAATTAGATTGTTTATTTGCTGAAACGCAGACAAATGCTATAGATAAACCAATACCATTATCTGGGGGGGATTATGTTAAGTTGGCGATGATTATTCAAGGCTTGGATGTGGGAATTGATTCATGTGCAATTGAGGTAGTTACGAGTCCATTAGTAGAGGAAAAATTAACTTCTGCGATAGTTGTGACTGTTGAATAAAATAATTTTTTATTAGATTTTTTCAAAAATAATTCTAGCATCAACAATAGTTGCACTTTTTTCACCTACTATTAAGGGATTAATGTCTAATTCTAAGATAGCAGGATATTTTTTGGGTAGATTTGATAAGTTTACTAATAAATTGATAATTTTCTCTTTACATAGTTTTTTGCCCCTGAATCCTGTAATTAAAGGGGACAATTTTAATTCATTAATCATTTTTTCAGCTTCTTTTTTATTAATCGGAGCTAGTCTTATAGATATATCTTTTATTAATTCACTAAGAATACCACCGAAGCCTATCATTATTATATGTTTAAAGACAGGATCTTTTTTTATTCCAAGAATTAATGTTTTACCTTGAATTTGTTTTTGTACGAGTATTCCTTGTTTTTTGATTTTTATATTATCTAGTTTTTGATATGTATTTTTTAGTGATTCTTTTGTGACATTTAGAACAACAGCATTTTTTTCTGTTTTATGAACTAATTCGGGAGAGGCTATCTTTAAAACAACAGGGAAGCCAATTTTTTGTGCATATTTTTTTGCTTCTTCGTAATTTTTTGTTAGTTTTCTACTTATAATAGGAAATTTTTCTTTTTCTAAAAAATTTTCAGCTTCTGTTTCTGTCATTAAAATCATGTGTTTATTTATTTATTTATTTTTAAAAAGGTTCTTAATTTTATAAAATATATTTTTTAGTTGATGTATTTCTAATACATAAGTTTTTTATACTCTTATTGTTTTGTTTTTGCATAAAATTATGGGTGGTATGCGAATGGATGATAAGGTTAATGATTTAAATGCAGAAGATAATGTTCAAGAGGGGAATTATGCTGATATTAAGAATGAGGTTGAACAGGTTTCTACAACTGAAAAAAGTTTTTTTAATTGGAAGGTTATTGCTATAATAGTTTTAGCTGTGGCTGTTGTTGTTTTATTGGTTGTAAGATCTGATGATGCAAATTCTGCTACTGGTGCTGTTGTTGGGCTTAATGAGAATGCTGTACCTGTTGAGATGTATGTTATGAGTCAATGTCCTTATGGTACACAGGTAGAGGATGCTATTAAGCCTGTGCTAGATGAATTAAAGGGCAATGTAAATTTTAATTTGGAATTTATTGGTAATGATCAAGGCGGAACTTTAGTTTCTTTACATGGTGATCCAGAGGTGAGGGGTGATAAGGTGCAATTATGTGCAAAGAAATATAATCCAGATAAGTATATGGATATGATTATTTGTATGAATAAAGATGCAAGGGCTATACCTGGAAATTGGGAGGGTTGTAGTACTGGGCTTGATGTTGAAAAAATAAGAACTTGTTATGATGGTCAAGAAGGGGATCAATTATTGAGAGAATCGTTTAAGAAGGCAGAAGAAAAGGGGGTTAGTGGGAGTCCTACTATATATATTAATGGCAATCAATATCAGGGTAATAGAGATGGTTTAAGTTTTAAGAGGGCGATATGCCAGGGTTCTAGTATACCAGAATGTGCTGCTGTGCCAGAATGTGTTGCTGATTATGATTGTGTGCCAAGGAGTGATAAAGATGCTAAATGTAACCAAGGAAAATGCGAATATGTTGACCCTGTAAAATTTAAGTTTTATGTTATAAATTCTAAAGAATGTACTAGTTGTGATACGACTCAAATATTGCAGGCAATTAAGGGTATGTTTAAGGGTGCTGAAATATCTGATTTAGATGTTTCTAGTGATGAGGCTAAGAAATTTGTTGATGAATTGGGTTTAGTGTATTTACCCTCTTATCTTGCAGAAACGAAGATAACAGAGAGTAGTGTATGGTCAACTAATCCTAACCTTGCGATGGCTTTTGAGAAGAATGGAGAGTATTATAAATTAAATGATGAATTGACAGGAGCAACTTATTTTATAAGTGCTGAAAAAAGAGAGGAGTTTTTTAGTAGTTTGGGGGTGAAAACTGGGGATAATAAGCCACAGATTGATTTTTTTGTGATGAGTTATTGTCCTTATGGTAATTTGGCTGAAGAGGCTCTTTATAGTGTATATAGTTTATTGAAGGGAAAGGTTGACTTTAATCCACATTATGTGTTCTATAGTAATTATAATACTGGATATCCTAATTTTTGCTATGATAAGGAGAATAAATACTGTTCAATGCATGGAATACAAGAGTTAAATCAAGATGTCAGAGAACTGTGTGTTTTGAAGAATTATGATTTGGATAAATGGTTTGAATTTGCGAAGGCTATGAATGCTCAGTGTAATGCTCAGAATGCGGATAGTTGCTGGCAGAATGTTGCTGTTGGGATAGGTATTGATGTTGATAAGATAGGTAAATGTCAAGAGAACGAGGCTGAGGGAATATTGAAAACAGAATTAGAGCTAGATGAGAGATTTAAGGCTAGAGGAAGTCCTAGTATATATATAGACGGTATGAGTTATAATGGAGATAGAAGTTCAGAGGGTTATAAGACAGCATTATGCGATGCTTTTGAGACGAAGCCCAATGAATGTAATACTCAATTACAAGGAAATACTGCTGGTGCAGCAACGGCGCCTATGGCTGGTTGTGCTATGTAAAATTTTTATTTTCTTATAAATAATTTTTACATTTTTTACAGATTTCTAGTACTTGATCTTTTCTACTGTTATACCTATAAACCGTTAGACCTTTACATTTTAGTTTGTATGCTAGTAAATATATTTTTTCTATATCTTTTACTGTTGCTTTTTCTGGCAAATTTACTGTTTTTGAGATTGCATTATCTGTGTATTTTTGAAATGCTGCTTGAATTCTTACATGCCATCCTGAAGGAATATCATGAGCAGTTCTAATTGAAGAATTACTTTCGTACATTGTTCCATACTTTGTGTGTCTTTTGAAATTTTTAGCGAATATTGGTTCTATTCCTGCTGAACAATTAGCAAAGATTGAGATTGTTCCTGTTGGAGCAATGGTTGTTATTGATGTATTTCTTAATTTTTTGTTTTTGTAGACACTTTGATTTATATTTGGAAAAGAACCACGAATAATTGCTAACTCTTGACTTGTCTTTCTTGATTCTTTTTGAATAAAGCTCATTATTTTTTTTGCTAATTCTTCTGCTTTTTTAGAATCATAAGGTATGTTTAGTTGTATTAATAGATCTGCAAAACCCATTACTCCTAAACCTATTTTTCTATTACCTTCTACTATTTTTTTTGTTTGTTTTGTAGGATGAATTGTTGCATCAATACTATTATCTAAGAAATGAACTCCTATTTGTGTTAAATATTTTAATTTGTTATAATCTAAATGATTATTGTTTATACATTTTGATAAGTTAATACTTCCTAAGATACAACTCTCGTATGGAAGCAGAATTTGCTCGCCACATGGGTTAACTGCTTCTATCTTCCCTAGTTTTGGTGTAGAATTATGTCTATTTATTTCATCTATAAAAATTATTCCTGGATCTCCATTAGTCCAAGCATGTTTACATATTTCATAAAAAAGTTTTCTTGCTTTTATTGTCTTGTAGATTTTATTTTTAAATTTTAGATTAAATTTTTTGTTTTTAATAACTGCTTGCATAAATTCGTCTGTTAATGCAACCGAGAGATTAAAATCTTGTAATTCTTTATTTTCTTTTGCTTTGATAAATTTTTCAATATCTGGATGATCTATATTTAAAATGCCAATGTTTGCACCACTACGAATTCCACCTTCACGGATAGCTCCTGTTGTAGCATCGAAGACTTTCATGAAACTTACTGGTCCCGAGGCTATACCTCCTGTTGCTTGAACTTTTGAGCCTTCAGGTCTTAGTTTTGAGAAATTGAAGCCACAGCCCCCCCCAGATTTTTGAATTAAGGCCATATCTTTTACTGCTTGAAATATAGATTCTATTGAATCTTTTATGGGAATTACGAAACAAGCTGCGAGTTGTTGAAGTCCTTTTCCAGCATTAACTAAATTTGGTAGATTAGGCAAAAATTCTTGGTTTATCATCACTTTATAAAATTCTTCCTCTATTTTTGTATAATTTTGTGTATATTTTTTATCTTCTTTTGCAATATCTTTTGCTACTCTTCTAAAAAAATATTCTATACTTTCATTAGATTTAAGAAATCTTTTTAAAATTAATATTGCATTTTTAGATAATTTCATTATCTATTTTGTTGTTTTTATATTAAAAAATATTATGTTCATTTGACAAGGAGTGAGAGAGTTTATAAATAAATTATTTTTTTCTTTATTTATGTTTTTTCCTTATGATACATATAGAAAGGGACAGATGGAATTTGTAGATAGGGTATATGCTGCTTTGGTTAATAAAAAAAATTTAATTGTTCATGCCCCTACTGGTTTAGGTAAATCTGTTTCTATAATAGCTCCAACTTTAACATACATGTTAGAGAATAAAGACAAAAAATTGTGTTTATGGTTTTTAACTCCAAAACATAGTCAACATGAGATTATTATTGAGACATTAAAATTAATCAAGAATAAGTTTAAGATTAATTTTGATGTTGTTGATCTTATAGGAAAAAAATGGATGTGTATGCAGGGTAATGTTCTAAATATGAAAAATTTTGAGTTTAATGAGTATTGTATGGGGTTAGTTAAAAATGATCAATGTATGTTTTATAATAATATAAAGAGGAATAATAAAATTAGTGTTGATGCCAGGGTTTTGTTGGGAAGGCTATATGGAAACATTTTGGATGTTGAGCAATTTAAAGAGTTTTGTGGTGATGCAAATTTATGTAGTTTTGAAATGGCTTGTTTAAAGGGAAAGGGAGTTCAGATAATAATAGGAGATTATTATCATATTTTAAGCAAGGATATTAGAGATGCAATATTTGCCAGGATGGATCAGAATTTGAGTAAGTGTATTGTTGTTTTTGATGAAGCACATAATTTGGCTGAACGGGCAAGGGGATTATTAAGTCAAGAATTAAATCTTTTTCTTTTGAATTCTTGTATATCTGAATTAGAATTTAATGGGGATTTAGGGAAGGGAAATATTTTAAGAGAGATTAAGGATAATTTCGAATTGTTTGTTCGAGACAGATTGAGTTTAGAAAATAATGAAGTCATTGTGAAAATGGAAGATTTTTTTGAGTTAGTTAATAATATAGTTGATTATGATCAATTGGTGGTTGATTTAGAAGAATTTGGAAGGGTTATGATAGAGGAGGGAAAGAATACTTATTGTTTAGAATTAAGGGAGTTTTTGGTGTTTTGGAGGTTGCAGATTGAAGAGGGTTTTATAAGGTTGATTAAGAGAAATTTTGATTCTAACGGAAAGGTGTATTATAGTTTGGAATATAAATGTTTGGATCCTAGTTTTATTTTAAAAGATATTTATGAAACAGCACATAATGTGATTGCTATGTCAGGAACTTTAAAACCTGGGGCAATGTATATGGATTTATGGGGTGTTAAGGCTGATATTTTGGAGTTTGAAAATCCATTCCCTAAGGAGAACAAATTAAGTATTATTGTTCCTTCAGTAAGTACTAAATTTACTAAGAGGGATGATGGGATGTATAATAAAATTGCTGGTATTGTCGCAGGGATAGTTAATAAGGTTCCAGGAAATTGTGCTGTGTTTTTTCCAAGTTATAATATTTTAGAGAAGATTTATGATTATTTGTTTGATTTGATTGATAAAAAAACTATTTTTTGTGAGGTACAGGGTATGCATAAGGCTGAGAAACAGGAATTATTAGAGAGATTTAAGGCTAATAATAATCCTGGTTCTATTTTATTAGGTGTGAGTTCTGGGAGTTTAGGGGAGGGGGTTGATTATATTGGGGATTATTTGAAGTGTGTAATTATTGTTGGGTTACCATTGGCAAAACCAAATCTAGAGACTAGGAAGTTGATTGATTATTATGATTTTAAATATGGAAAGGGGTGGGATTATGGGTACAGTTTACCAGCAGTTATTAAGACTATGCAGAATGCTGGAAGATGTATACGTAGTGAGAATGACAGGGGGGTTGTTATTTATTTGGATGAAAGATATGTATGGCCAATATATAAAAAATGTTTTAATGAGGATATTTTAGTGAATAATAACCCTTTTCAATTAATTGATGATTTTTTTAAGGCAGTAATTTTATAAATAATTATTTTTTAATAGTCTTAATGGGTTTAAGAATAAAAGGGGGTATGATCGTTCTTATAGGAATTTTTTTGTTTAGTTGTCAGACTAATGTGTATGAGAGGGATTATGTTATTAATTTTTTAGAAGAGATGAATTTTTCTTCTGATAATAGTACGGATTTT
>JAGVZW010000003.1 GCA_018302235.1 Candidatus Woesearchaeota archaeon | reverse complement strand
ATATTCCTCTTGTCCTTTATCTATAGTCATAGTATTATATATTTTTAAACCAATGTAGACAAATATAATAACAATAATTGCTATAGTAATAAATATTTGTCCTTTTTTATTCATATGTTATTTATTTGTTATTAATTTATAAATATTATTCTTTTATTCTCTTTTTATTTAATTTAGTCATGCTGGGAATATCTTCCCAGTTTATAAAATGTTGGCGAAATAATTTCCGGACATTACGAAACAATTACTTTCCCAAAAACCTTATAAATTCTTATTATCATCTATAAAATGTAAGCTAGACTGGCAGTTTAGGCCTCTGTTGTAACTCTAAACGGTCTATAGGGGAGTCGAAGCCTATAGAGAGGTATAATTATTTCAAGGAGTCTTGTTCACTACTATGAAACTCTGTCTTAATTGACTATTAATTATACAAAACGTGTGAGGACAGGAATGCAGCAACACTAAGTATAATTACTGGTGCTTTTAAGGTAGCGGAGTTAAGAAAGGTTCAAGATAAAACTCACTGGAGTATTTGTATCCATCTTTAGGCGCGCTTACTTAATCTCTTTTAATACTAGGATTCCTATGATTATAACTGCTATAACACCAAATACCCAAACCCCGGTTCCAGAAGCGAAAAAATCAGTAATATCTCTTATAGAAAAGCCAGTAGGTAATATCTCTTTTTTATCAAGAGTATTTTCATTTTCTAAAGGAATATTTTGAGATGATTCATCTTCTTTAGTTTCTGTGGTTTTTTCATTAACTTTATTTTTAATTTCATTTTCAATATTTTCTTCATTCTCTTCTTCATTCTCTTCAATCTTTTTAGAATTAGTGCTACTACTAGATGAACTAGACGTACTTATAGGAATTACTTCGTTCTCAAAGATTTCTATAGCGTCGATTATGATGTATGGTTCTTGGATAAAATCTACACAGCTTTTATTGTGTTTTAAAGTTAGATTGTATTCTTTATCCTCTAAATCATCAAAAATATCAATGTTAGTATATAAAATTTCACTGTTATTATAGTAAAGATTCATGGTTTTTGTAAAGTTATTATCCAAGTAAATATCTAAACAAGATGATTCATTACTCAAAATACTATAAATTCTTAAATTTTTACCTTTAAAGTAAAACTTAGCCTCGGAATTATTATAACCCTTATGAAAATTTTGCTGATAAGAAAGATTATCATTTATAACAATCCAATCTCCTGTAAAGAATAATACATCATCATCATAAATCCCGTTTGTATAATATGTAATATTTTTCTCTTCTGGAATATTTTCTGATTGATCATTTAATGTATATTCTAGACTAATCTCATCAATTTCAGGTGTATTTAAATGATCAGAAAGTAAGATAATCTTTAATTTTACTTTTTTGTCTGTTTTGTTTATTATCTCAGAAAGATTATACCATGTATTTCCTGAATCATTAGAATAATAATAAGTTACATTATTTTCTTCGATTTCATAATTTGTCCAAAACTTAAGATTTTCAATATACACATTTTTTGTTTGAACAATCCCGGTTTCATTGTATAAATATGGATAAACCTCTATTTCGCTTAAGCCAGTATTTGGTTTATTATCATCTTTAGGATGTAAAGATATGGGTTTTAAGGAGATAAAACTAGTGTTAATATTAAAATAAAAATATTCTATTGGTCTTTTATTGTTAATATAAAAGTCATTAAGGAATATTGTTGAGGAATTATTTGAGAATATTATTTCAGTTTCATTCCAAACAGGATCATTAGTATTTATTTGCGCTAAACCTATTTTATAGACATTAATACTTTCATTTAAGGTAATATTAATAGAGGCATTTATGCCCTGTTTATTCGATTCCCACATTGTATTAACATTTTCATCAAATGCTTTAGATTTCCAATATCCCTTTCTTTCTGAAGAGGTTTCTATATTTCCTGGAGAAATGTTAAATACCAAGTTATTATTCTCTAGATCCTGTAATTTTTTTAGTGAGACAAAACTATTATTAAATAGAATATTTTTATTGTCGAATTCATATAGACTTTCATTTTCAAAATCCCATATAATTGAAGAATACTCTACAGCTTCAAAGATATTTATTTCTTGAACAGATTTTCCGGTAATAGAAAAATCTATAAATATAATGATTAAGATAAATCCTAGAATAAAACATAAAAACTCTTTTTTTCTCATACTAGTTAAACACCAAAATATTATATAAATATTATTTTAAGTGGAATTCAATAACATCTCCCTCTTTTAGTTTATGATCTAATCCAACAGTTGCTCCATCATATTTAACTGATTTGCCCCATATTCTCGCAAATCTGAATCTTTTAATGAAATCTTTATGAACATATTCAGCTAGATTATGTATACTAGCATTATTCTTTAATGCAACTGGCGGAAAGTCTTTGGGTTTTCCAGGCATTTTTGTATAAACATATATGAACCCTACTTTTTTCCAAATATTTTCTCTTATATCAGAGACAAAACTTACTTTATATTTGGATTTTATATGCTTAAATTCTTTATTGATAACAATTAAAACAGGAATTTTATCTCCTTCTTTGATATCACTTAGTTCAATAAAGGCTTCTTTAAATTCATTTTCAATTATTTTTAATTGATTTTCACAATTCCTTTTTCCATCTAAAACAATAACAATCAAATTACAAGTTCTTATTATTGCAAACCAAGTAGGACCCATTCCTTTATTAGCTATACCTGTGAATAAAGCTGGTATCTCTATTAATTGAATCTTTATTCCGTTATAATCTAAGATTCCAATCTCTGGTTTTTTGGTAGTATATTCATAATCAGCTATTTCTACCCTGGCTCCTGTTAATTTTGATAACAAAAAACTCTTTCCAACATTACTAAGACCAACTAAAGCTACCTGGACTATACCTTCTTTTTTAATAAAAAATGACTTGCCAGAGCTTTTTTTCTTTAATCTCTCTTTTTCTTGCTTTTCTTTTAATTTCGCAATTTTAGTTTTTATTTCTTGTCTTAATTTTTCTGCACCCTTATGAGATGGGGATACAGAAAGTAACTCTTGTAATGCCTTTAATTTTTCTTGGGTTGTTTTGGCTTCATTGTATTTCTTTTGAGCTTCAAAATATTTATAGTCAGCATTAATTGGCATAATTTATTAACAGGCTTCTTATTTAAATAATTTATTAGAAATGACCTTCTCTCCACCCTAAAGGATGAAGTTTCCTTAGCAGGTCAACAAGCCTTAAAGTTTGTTGATTCTGTAATGGAGTTTGCTAAAAGAATACCAAAATACTTTAGTAAATTCTCAAAAAAGACCTATACCTTTTCTAAGCAATATTTATAAAGATTTAAACTAAATTTTTATTATGGATTTAAAGAAATATTCCTTCAAAGAATATTCTGAAACCTATAAAACCCTTTTTAAAAAAGAAAGGATTAAACTAAAAAAAATCCTTCCAAATGCAATTATAGAACATATAGGAAGCTCTTCTGTCAAAAATTTAGGAGGAAAGGGAATTATAGACATTATAATCTCTATTCCTAAAGATAAGATAAAATTATCAAAAGAAAGATTAGAAAAAAATAGATATGATTATATACATTCTGGAGGAGATAAAGATAGAATATTTTTTCAAAAAATTATAAAATACAATGGAGAAGAGAGAAGAGTGCATATTCACTTATCTAGCAAAGATACCTATGCCTGGAAAGCAGCTATAGCTATCAGAAATTATTTAAATAAACATGAAAAAGCAAGAATAGAATATGAAAAAGTAAAGAGAAATGCAGTTAGATATGCCAAAGGTGAAGGAGCAAAATATAGAAAATATAAGAAATATTTTTTAGATAAATTAGAGAAAAAGGCTTTAAAAGAAAATTTGTAGTTTTATTAAAAATAAAACTATATTTAATTTAGTTTCTTTTTTCTTTGAAAACTTTTTTTACTAATTCAAAATAAAGTAATAAATAGAAAGTCCTAAGCTACTTTTTTCAGAATTTTTAAAAAATTTAATAATTAAAATATTATCTCTATAATATCCTTTGTAGATAAAACTTCTACTTTTTTTTGATTTTTCAAAATTAAATCATTACTCCACAAAAAACAAGAATTTTTCAAACACAATGCAAAAAAATCAGAATCATCTTTATCTGAAGAAATTATTTCAGCATCTTTCAAAAATTGATAATATTCCTTTTTATCGACAAATTCAACAATTTCTTTTAATTCTTTAAATCGCACATCAAACTCTTTTTTAGTAATTTTAATTTTTTCAATTATATCTTGCGAATATTTTTCAATTTCAAATAAAGCAAATTCAGGGGAAATAAGATCTAAACTGGAGGTTATTAATAATTTTCTTGTTAAAGATTTTTGCCAAAAAAAACTAAATAAGATATTTGTATTCACAACTATCTTCATCTTTTTCTTCCTTCTCTAACTAACTTTACAGCCCAATCATTAAATTCTTTTTCTTCGCCTAGTTTTTTTAGCATTTCTTCTTTTATTTCAAGAGTTTTAGCTTTTTCAGTTATACAAGTCCTTACTAACCCACTCCAATTCACTTCTGGAAATTTCTTCATTAAATCATGAACATCTTCAGGTACAGATAGAGTTATAGACACCATTTTTCCTCCTAATTATATAAAAACATAAATACGTTTTAATATTTAAATCTTTCTGTTAGAAAAAAACTTAATTGCTTCAGCTAACTCTTTATGATTCCTAGCATATTTCTTAATATCTATTTTTTTCTTATAAGCCTCACAAGATTGAACTAAAGCCTTAGCTCCTGCTTGGGTTCCCCAAGGATGAGCATGGCAACCAGCACCCATAGTAGTAATAAAATCAACATTACCCATGACTGCAATAAATGGTTTTAACAAAGTAGGGTTTAAACCACCTGATATAATTGGACAGCATTTCTTAACACCCCTCCAAGAATCATCATCTAATACAACATGATGTGCTAAATCTTTATGAACATTTTCAATTAAATCTTTATCATTTGCTTGTACCTTACCCCACAACTGATCAAAAAAATAACCTCTCTCTTTTAAATGTAAAATATTATGCGCAGCAATAATATCCTCTCCAGGACTGCCACTCATTTTTCCAACACCAGCAGTTCCAGTATGTATCCCGGAGGCACCAGCTAGTCTAGCAAACTTAGATAAAACTAAAACAGAAAAACCAAAAGGATTCTCCCGTCTTGTATAAGCACCATGCGAAGCCCTATGAAAATGAATAAATACATCAGGATATTTTCTTCTTAAAGTCTGTACAGACATCCATCCAGCAGTAATCCCATCTATTAAAAAAGCATAACTTCCTTTCTCAAAGGTTTTTCTTATCATCTCACATCTTTTAATCATAGTATCAAAATCTGCTGCAGAAACATTAAATGAATGAATTTTTTTCTTTCCAGTTTTTTTAACAGCTTTATCCATAGCCTCTTTTACATGCTTAACCATTTTATCATAAGGACAAAAGTCTTGATCTGCTTGTGGCTCATCATTCTTAACAAAATCACCACCACCAACCCAAAAATCATAACAAACCTCAGCATATTCAGCAGATGTTAATCCAATCTTTGGTTTAATTATTGTACCTAAAATTGGTCTACCGTAAACATTCAAGTATTTTCTCATATCATCTAAAGTATAACTAGGTCCATCATACTGTTCTAGCATAGCAGAAGGAAACCAAACATCTAATAGTTTTAAAGCCTTAACTTCTTTCATTCCTAAAACATTTCCAACAACGTAAGTTAAAATATTCTGTACATTTCCATTTCTATCAAAAATTCTCCAAGGATAAGCAATCCAAACTAAATTTTTCTTTGTATCTACTTTGTAAACCAAAGCATTCATCTCACGAGAAAAAGCAGTTTCAGTATTTACTTTAAAATTAGTTCCAGTAGAAGATTCTGCAGCAACCTCAGCAGCAGCTTGCAACATATTTAATTTATTAGGAACCAAATGATAAACAGTTAGCAAATATTCACCATTTTTTGGATCCTTCAAATCTAAATTAAGATAAGCCTTCTGTTTAGGATTTAACATAGATACCATATTACCTTTCTATTTTTAAAGGTTTTTCAATAATTTTTTTAAATTTTCAATAATTTCAACAATTTTACTTTTATTAATTAAAATATAATTTTGGTGCACTATAAATCCTTCATAAGAGATTCTATTCCTATAATCTCTCATTTGTTGAAGAAATAATCTTTCTTGCTCATTTAGAGAATGTTTTTTAGAAATATAATCAATTAATTCTTGATGAGCACCTTCTCCTCTAATTTTAACACCTTCTAATAAAGTAAGCGCCTTCATTAATTTATGGATGCTGTCCATAATAATCATTAAGAGTATTACTTGGATATTTAACTAAATCCATCTCTTCTAATCTCTGTAAAGTAATTTCAGCCATTTTCTTTAAAGATTCTGCTTTCTGTTTGTCAGGTTGAGTTTTAGTAATCATTTACAGCCCTCTAAAAAACCATACAAAACAATTCCATTAATTATATTATTCTTTAATTCCTTAGGAAAAGAGTTAAAATCTTCTTTAAAATGTAATTGTATTTTTCTTTTTAATTTTTTTTCAAACAAACTCAGATTTAATTCTTCTTTTTTACATTCAACAAATAGATCTATATCACTATCTATCATATCTTCCCCTTTTCTATAGCTTCCAAATAAAACAATAACCTTAGGAAACAATTTTTCTTCTAAATATTCTATTAATCCAGATTCAGAAAGAATAGACAAATTAGAAATTATTTTATACTTTTTAAAATTTTTATTTTCAATATTTGATTTATACACAGGAAACTTTCTTTTACCTCTTTTAATTATTTTTTCAGTTATAAACCCTAATCTAGTCAATTGTACCAAGTTTTTCTTAATAGAAGTATGAGCAAGACCTAAAAAATGACTAAGCTCCATAAGATAAAATTCTTTCATAGGATTATCAAAAAACACTTCCAAAGTTTTAGACATACTACTTTTTTGTAACATATATTACATTAATGGAACATACTATATAAAGTTTTCCTTTCAAAAAATTTTTAAGTATTTTTCACATATCAACTCAGTTGATCTAAGCAAAATAAAAATAAAACATTCAAAAAAAGTTATT
This sequence comes from Candidatus Woesearchaeota archaeon, assembly GCA_018302235.1. GTDB lineage: Archaea > Nanobdellota > Nanobdellia > SCGC-AAA011-G17 > GW2011-AR18 > DATDVT01. Next base: position 21,165 of record JAGVZW010000003.1, on the reverse strand, counting down.
TTAGTCTTTTTTATATGTTTACTAATACCCAATATCCTTGGCTCCAAGATAAATTTTAGTGTCAAAGTCAATCAAACCTAATTTCTTAAGGCAAGAATCATTAAGAAACTCTTCAAAGAAACTTATCATCATATTTAGCTTAACATTTTATAATTTTTTAATGTTTTCTAGATAAATTTTTTTAAATTTTAAATAATCAATTTTATTTATTAATTAAAATAAAAGATTTTTTAGAACATTTTTTAAAACAAAGATTTATTGTAAAGTAAATTCATAATTAATTTTGTTCATTCAAATCATTTCTTTTAAAATTATATAATTCGTTAAGATTTTTGCTGTCAACTAGAACCATAATAATCTTTTTTAAGATGTAATAAAAACTATAAAAAGATTTATATATAAAAGATACTAGCATTTAGCATTAATTCGGAGGTAGTATAATGGAACAATTAAGGCCTTTAGATACCCTTAATGAGGCAAGGGGAAAAAATGTTATTGTTGAGTTGAAAAACAATAAACAATTAGTAGGAAAATTAAAAGCTTTTGACATACATGTTAATACTGTACTTGAAGATGGAGAAGAAAAGGTAGATGGAGAAGTCAAAAGAAAGCTAGGCACTATATTTATTAGAGGAGATATGGTTGTATTTATATCGCCAGCATAAAAATGGGAACTGCGTCATTAGGTAAAAAAAACGGAAAAAAAAACTCTATTAGGTGCAGACGATGTGGTAAAAGTGCATATCATATTAAAAAAAAGGTTTGCGCTAGTTGTGGATTTGGAGAAACTGCTAAATTAAGACATTACAATTGGCAAAAACCAGGAAAAAAATGAACCCCTTGTTAATGGAATTAAAAAAATTGTTGACTGAAACATTAAATTCTGAGAATTCTTCTGCAAGAAAAAAGGCATTAGAGGGCTCTATGGAACTATTAACTGAACTAGAGATGGATATTTCTAAAATAGAAAAAGCTATTAAATTTGAAATTAAGGGTGAAAGTGAAGAAGCAAATAAAATAATTGAAAAAGAATTAGATGAAATTAACGAAGAAGAATATAATCCTTCTGAAGAAAAAAACATAGATGAAGATTTTTAGTACACCAAATAGACCTAAAACATATAAACTAGCTTTGTTCTATAGTATTGATGAAGGGTTATACTTTAGAGGGAGATGTTATTGTAATAAATAGAGAATCAACTGAGTTAGATCTATTTGTAAAACATTTCCTAGAAGTTTTTAAAGAATATTCAGATTATTTAATTGTTAGTATTTCTACTGGAAGAACAAGAGAACTGAGAATGTAGATCTGTTAATGCCTATTTTAAATGAAGAAAGATTTAAAGAATATAAGAAGGTGATTTTATGATAGATTATGTAAAGTTCTATGCAGAAAGGATGAGAGAAGATAATAAGTATTTTCAACAACAAAAAATGTTGATTGATTCCCAAATTATTGCTTCTAGAAGTTTATTTAAGAATAGATTTAAAGATGATTTTAAAAGAGAGGCAAGAGAGTATTTGAAAGCTATTGGTAAGCTTTAGTAAGTTTTGTGAAATTGCATTTGACAAAGACACATAAACTATTTAAATGAATGAATTTTCTATTTTATTATGCGGAGGTGCCGGAGTGGTCAAATATGATAGCCCATAAAAATCTATCAGCTGTGTGGGCAAGATTAGTAGCTCATGCTAGTTTTGATGGTAACATAAATGAAAATCCGAATAAAAGTGGAGCAAGAGTTAGGTTTTATTCAAAGGATAGTGAAAAATTAATGAAAACACAAAAAATTATAAAAGAAGAAATTGGCATTTTGCCTTATAAAAATTATGCTTTTGAAGAACGAAATAAATTATTGTTACGTTACAATAATACCTCTTTTGCTAGAAAATTGATAGATCTTGGAGCTCCTTCAGGAGATAAAGCTATTCAGTCTTATAGAGTGCCTGATTGGATAAAATATGGAAGTAAAGAAAAACAAGTTCAATATTTAGCTGCTTTGATCGATGATGAAGCAGAAAGTATAAGAAAAGAAAAGAAAAATACATTAAGAGGGCTTAAAATAAAACAATCCAAGTGGATAAAATATAAAAAAGATTTGAATTTGTTCCTTCAAGATCTGAAAGAAATTTTTACTTCCTTGGGCATTAAAACAGGAAAAATAACCATTAATTCGAAAGATAAATATTATAGAAAAGATGGTAAAATTACAATTCCTGGTTGGTTCAGAATAAGTCTTAACAAAGAGAACCAACAAAAATTAATAAAAGTGTTTGTGCGAGATTCGCAAAAGATAAGGGCTATCATAGACTAGACGGGCTAGGCTTAGGACCTAGTGGCTTAGTGCCTACGCAGGTTCGAACCCTGTCCTCCGCATTTTTTTTATAAATACTGCTTACGCTTTTTGTATTACACAGACCTATAAATAGTTATTGGTGAAAAAATAAGAGAAGCTGTAAATTCTGTGGATGATTTGTTTAGTTTAACTAAATTTTTGAAAAAAAATTTGAAATCTATTCCTTTAGACGAAAAAGAGAAAGAGATAAATAGGTCCTTAGAAGTTTCACCAGAAGAAGCAAAATATGTAGTTTATTTATGTTCCAGATACAAAATATTTAAAATGGAAGACATAATAAATAAAGAAGGCAATAGTCAAGAAGAGCAAAGTAACATAAGAAACTTCATATCTCGTATATATGACTCTGGTTTTTTATATTTATCTTAAGATGGAGGGGGTAAAAATGACACAAGAATTAGAATTTTTAGCAGAAGATGTTACTGAATTAGACTTAGAAATAACAAGGGCGAATTTTCATAAGGCTAAAGAAAGGGAAAACACCTATTGGAGAACAAAACAGCAAAGAATATAGCTGTGACTAAAATTCGAACAATTCAGTGTAATGGCTTTAGAAGAAAAGGAAATTCTAGAAGTTGAACCTATAATCCATAAAAAGATCATAGAATTAAACGAATTCTTTGAAATAAAACCTAAATTAAGTGTACAGATAATTTATTCTCCTCATGAATTTGAATTTTATAAGGGAGAATTTCAAAATTGGATGGTAGGTACTGCAAGTAAACATCATCTATGGATTTTTAGTAAAAATTTAATTGAAACTCTTACATTACATAAGAAAGAATGTTTTGAACAAGTCCTTAAGCATGAAATGAGCCATATTTATACTAATACTTTATCTCCTTTTGTTCCAATTTGGATTAATGAAGGTGTTGCGGTATATCTCTCCGAAAATTTAGAAGAAAGAAAGAAAAAGCTAAAGAGTATAATTTAGATTTATTTGAAAAAAATAAATTTTAGAATTTATAAAAGAATTTAAACTATCTATTGATATAAACCAATTAAGTAAAACACAATTTGGAAATGATATCAGAAGCGAATTTAAATATTGGAAAGAAAGCACATAAAAAAATTACTTTCATTATTCAATTCTAGACCTATAACATTTAGAACAAAAAACATTAATTATGGCGTTTCTAGATTAATTTATACTTTAATGCAAATGGATATTGATGCTTCAGAAATTGGAGCTTACGACTTTTCTAGACAAGATAATTTATCTTCAGATCTTTGCGATGAGATACCTCCTTCAGATATATACGGTTTTTCATTGTTAGATAAAAACTATGAAGCTGGTTTATTATTAGCCGAAAGATTAAAAGATAAACATCCTAATTCTAAGATCTTATTTGGTGGTACTACAGCTACTGAGTTAAAAGATGAGATACTTGCTGCTTTTGAGTTTGTTGATTATGTTTGTACAGGCATGGGTGATGACACGATAAGGGGTTTAATGTTAGGAGAGACTTATAATGTTCCCAATTTAACCTGGAAAGAAGGTAAAAAAATAATTAAAAATGGAATTATTTATCCACCTAGAGATTGGGAGTTTATATTTCCTGCTAGTTTTAAATGGAATATTCAAACATTCGATTTCAACACAGCCTATGTTTTAGGAGGATTGGGTTGCATAGGAAGGTGTAATTATTGCAGTATAAGAGAAAAAGAACCAATATACACTAAGCGAAGTTTACAAGCTACTATTGAGGAAATAAGACTTCAAAGAAGTTGGACTAAAAAGAATATAGAATTGCATTTAATAGACGAAATGCCACTAATAAATTTAGAACAATTATTATTGAAAATGAAAGAAGAAGGTCTTGATAAAACGGTATCTAATTTGATGTTTGATTTTAGACCTGATTTTGTTCCAGTAGAGTATGAAAAAATAAAGAAAATTATTGAACAAAATCCTTTAATTAATTTTATACTCTTTTCAGGTTTTGAAAGTTTTTCAGATAATACTTTACAAGAATTAGAAAAAGGGATTACAGCTGAACAGAATATGCAAGCTTTAGAAATATTAAAAGAGCTAAAGTCTAAATATTCAAATTTTAATTTTATGCCTTCTTTCATAACTTTAACACCAAATACAAGAAAAGAAGATTTAAGGAGACAAATATGGATTATTAAAGATCATTTCCTTGATTTAGATTTACATTATGAAAGATTTATGAATATTTTACTGATAAGAACAAAAAATGCTAAAAAGTATGGTTTGCTTCGTAAAAGAGGGCACTTATTAGAAGATAATTCTCAAAACAGAAGCGTAAATGGATATTTAGGAATACCTCGTGATAGAGAAATATTAGCTATTCTAAACAAATTTGCTTTAGAAAGAGATAGATTACCCTCTTTTGAAGAAAGAGCAAAAAAAGGAATAAACAATAAAAAATTAAAATATGCTGAAATATTTCTTTTAGATAGAATTTTGAATGATCAAGAAACAGAGAGCATAATTCTCGAAACAAATCAAAGGTATAGATCTTAACAATTCATTCTTATATTAAATTTACAAGTTAAATAAGGATTCTAAAAACTTTGTTCTAGTAAAATATTTAGTTTTTCATCTAAATAAACTAGATTTGCGTCTCCTTTTGTAGTTAATGTGTTATTTTTTTAATTGTCAATACTCTATGGGCAATTGAAATGGATTATATCTCCTTTTTTAATTGCCTTTAAGGTTTTTTTAAAAAAATAATATTTTCTTAATTAATCTATTCTTTTGCCAGATTAATAATAGAGTTAATATAATTAAAACAATAAATGGAATAATTATTGAATAATCTGCTGATAAAAAAATATAAATAATTATCATTGAAATTAAAACTAAAACTGTAGTAATTATAAATAAGAAAAATTCAGGAAATAATCTTATATTATCTTTTGCTGCCCTTAAATTCTGCATAAAATTCTTTTTAACTGATAAACTAATAAAAGCTATATATGAATATACTAATAAAAATAGCCCTGAAATTAACAAATAAATAATATTAAATTCTGTATAAAAAAATACAGCTGATATTAATTCTAATAATTGTAGAATAAATAAATATAATAAAATAAATAAAGGCAATGAATATAATGTGAATGTAGATAATTTAACTTTATTTTTTATTTTCCAAGAAAATCCTTCTGTTAAAATCCATATTAAAAATATTCCAATTGGAAGTAAGAAATAGTTTATTGCCAATGCCTTTTGTGTTGCAAAATGAATTGATGAAAGTTCGTTTTGAATATTTAATGTTTCTTGTAGAGTTATATTGGTTGTTAGGGAATTTTGTAAGTCTAATAGTCTTGGGGAATAATTAGATAATGACTCTATTGTAAATTTTAATAAATTTCTTATTTTGTAAAGGAAATAAGGTATTAAAATTACTGTTAAAATACTTAATAATGTTGGAAAATATTTTTTAAATTTCATATTACAGTCGTATCTTTATAAAATTTCCCAAATCTGATTGGATCTATAGCTAAATCAAAATGCATATAATCTAGATAATCTGAACCAAAAGATCTTCCTCCCCATTGAAAACCATATCTTTCAAAGGAAGCAATAAAACATGGTGGGAGATCATATTGATCAATACAATCTTCAGATTCACAAAGTGGATTATCTTCTGGATTAATATCTATTGCTATGCCAAACATATGTTTTGAACAATATCTATTTTTATCCAATAAACAACTACATTTTGGATTACTCGCACAATTTAATTCAAATTGTCTAATTGAATCTCTTCCTTTTTGATTTTCACCAGACATAAAATCTTGAATATTATTAATTAAGTAACCTGGACATGATACTTCTATGTCTGCTTCTACGCAAGATAAATAAGGCATTACTAGCTCATGTAAATAAATCGGTCCATAACCTAAGAAAATATCTTTTTTTTGAATTTTTCCTTCTCTAAATATATTTTCTGCAGAAGAACCGTATATTTGAGTTAGTTCTTTATTTTTTTTGCTATCTATTATATAACCATAGAAATCTTCCTTTTTAGATCTAACATTTTCAACATAATCTTTTAAACTATCACAAAAATAACGATCTATTTCTTCTGACTTTGGAAGGTTGTTTAAAACATTTGATGACACTTTTGCTTTTTGATCTACTTCACTTAATTCTGTTTTTGTTATTTGTTTAGTAGAATCATAAACGCACGAATTTTCTTTAAATATGCAATTTTTTGCTGTGCAATATTCTTGTGTACATATATCTAGAATAACATCTAGCCCCGATAATAACCAACTTGATTCTTCTTTTCTTGTTTTTTCACATTCATTCTGACACTCTTCATTAAAATCATCTATTGATTTGCGTTTAGGTTGTGATTGACAGCAACTAAGGTCGTCTTCTAAACATGATAAGCCAGTATTCTCTTGTCCTACACATTTTTCTTCTGTAGCATCAAAACAAAAAAATCCTTGTGATTCACAAGTATTTTTTGATATAACTGAAGGCTGTGTACTCGAAGAGGGTGTAGAACAAGCCCAATCTTGATGACCTGTTCCCCCTAATTCTTTATAAGCACAATTTCTTACACTAAGTATTGTTGAAGTATAAGCCTCTAATTTAGGAGCTCTAAATAGCAAACTTGTAGGAATACAATCTTCTAATGATTTTGTACAATAACAATCAGGTTTACCACCTGAATTATATCTATAATATATTATTTCATATTTTTTTTCTTCGCTACATGAACTTGCCTTATCATAAATTTCTTTGATAAACTTTGCTCCAGCTAATATTGATTTTTGTGGATCACATCTTTCATCACAATTAGGATTACAAAGTTCATCTTTTCCTGCACAGGTTACTTTTAAATGATTATCTTTTGCTGTACTCGCCATAAATTGCATTAATCCAGCTGCATCACTATCTTTATTTTTTAATAGTGGATCTAACCCATTATTTTCAATAGACATGATACCAACAACCATAGCTGCTATTTCTTTGTCATAAATTTTAGAAACTTCTTCGATATATGGCCAATACGGACTCTTTTTTATTCTGTTCAAAAAATCACCAGATCCAGAATAAGAAGATATATCAACCACACATTTTACATTTGCATAACCCCCCATAGTAGATATAAAATTTAAGGTCCTTGTCTCTGGTTTACACCCAGAAATACTACGACATTTTTCTTCTGAACATAAACCCCTATCACATTGGCTTTGGCAATAATCTCCTGAAGCTATACTCTTTTCTAAATATTTCTCTCTTTCATATAAAGAGGTTGTTGAGGTTGTAGTTTCATAAGCCTTTAAAATAATTCTAGAAATTCTTCCATTTAATTTTGTTAATTCTTGATTTGAAATTACTGTATTTTTTAAGCCATTGTAAGTAAACCTCGAAGAAGGATAAGGAATACTACTCCCACCATCAGAAAATATTTCAAACTGATAAAAATAATTCTTGTTTGCTTCATCTGAATCAGGTTTAATAGAGATCTCTAAACCATTGTTTGTTATTTTTACATCAATAAAATCAGTTTTGGTAGCCACACCTTCTGATTCTTTTCCCATATCAGACAGAAATGAATATTCTCTTTTAAACAAATAATTTCCATTTTGAGAATCATAAACCTCTAAAACAACCTTAGTAATATCATTGTAATTAAAATTTCCAAGATTTTTAAAATCTCCAAGATATTTAGTGTTTTTTCTTGTTATTTTATCTGGCCCTCCAGAAGAATAAATTAATTCTCTTTCATTTAATATATTTAACCTTGTAGAAGAGCTTCTTAATTCAATAAAATAATTCACATAATAAGATTTAGATTTATCTTTTATTGTTGCCAAAAGAGAGGTTTGAACCATACTAGGTCCTTTCTCTGCAAAAAAAACAGCATCCATATATTGACTTCCTTCTGCATTTATGCTAGTAGTTGAATCTTGAGGAAATAGATAACTCCTCTTTACTGCTGCAATCTTTTGAAAGCCCTCAGCTTGATCAAATAAGGCCTTTGCACTAATATCTGGACTTATAGAACCATATATAACATGAAGATATGTATAATCTGTACCTTCAAGATTTGTTCTTAAAGAATTATAATTTTCTATTTCTTTACAAATCTCCTGAGAATATTGATCATAATTATCAGATCTGCAAAAATCATAGGCTTGTATAAGTTGTGAGGTTTCTTTATATTTAATTAGACCATTACAACATTTATAATTTGATTTTGAACATGCAATATCTGTAAGAGTCATACCCTCACAGAATTGTAGCAAGGAATCAAAACATCTATATCCTTGCGATTCACATGCACTTGCTACTACGGAAGAAACAGATTGACAACATTTTAAAGAATTAGCGCAGTTTGTATTCTCAATAACTTTTCCATTACAAGTTTCTTTTTCTCCAATACATTTAAAATCTTCAGATAACCCTTCGCAAACCGTAATGGCTAAGGATGTTGTAATAAATAATAAAGAAATACTTATTATGATAATTATCTGTTTTATTTTCATTATGTTAGCTCTGAAAGAGTTGAATCTTTTTCAACGCCTTCACATTTACTTGTAATATCTTTTACAGCCACATTTGAAGAATATGCATCTAAATTGAATTCTTTTATAATTTCATTATTTCTTGTGTCACATCCCTGAGCAAAATTAGGAGTTGTACACTTGTAAAGATACGGATCACCTGATAATCCAGAAATTGTAAAACCATTAGTTTGGCAAAAACTTTTTGAAGAAGTTTGTGTTAAATAAGGTGTTGCGGTTCTTGTTGTTAGACTTAAAAATAAATTCTCTAACGAACTTAAAATTTGATCCCTTTCTTGGTTTAATTTAGATAAAATCTTTGAGCTTAGTTCTGAATTAATTAGATTAAATTGTTTAGAAATATCTGAGATCTTATCAGCTTGTTTTAAGGATTGCAATAATTCCTGTTTTTTTTCCATATTTTTTATATCTATTGTATTTACATCTAACCAACAATAACCAAAATCAATGCCATCTTCACTCTTACCACAACTACCAACATTTCTCCATCTGTTTAAATCAGGGGTTGGTCTATCTATTGCACATGTTCTTGTTATTCCAGTAGATAACAAACCATATTCTTGAGGCAAAGTTAAAGAACCTAAAGATGGAGACAATTCTCCATGTTCTGGGACACATTCCTCTGCTGTATTAATCTCTCTTTCTACCTCATCACCTGTAATAGCATCCTTAAACAAGGTATAAGCCATATCACTGGAAACTGCTCCAAATCCACATATTTTTTTGCCCTGTATTACAACACAGATCTTATCTAAGCCAGCTTTTGCCACTGTATGAATTGTCTGATCAGAGGCTTGACCTGTTGGTATTGTTACCCAAATACGCCCATCTGTTTCTGGATTTGTAGTAACATATAATTCATCCCCACGATCATTAGTCAGATAAACAGCATATTGTACATCCCTTGAATTTTGTTTTGTTGTTATTCCTGACACAAAACTCTGAGCATCTGGGAATCCATTTCCTGCATAAATGTGATAGAATACAGTGTAAATATTGTATTCTCCTGGTGTTAAGAAAGATGCTCCTCTTATTCCACCCCATGCATCTCCTGCCTCAGTAACGTAAGGAGCTGATTCAAACCAAGCTGTAAATTGTGGGGGATCCTCGGGTTCTGATAGTCTATCCAAAACCTCACCTATTGATGGAAAATGACCGTTAACAGACATTCTACATACAGCAGTACCAATTTCTTTTGTTGATTTCCCTTGAAATCCAGCTAAATAGGTATTGGAGTATTGTGTTGTAAAAAAATTAAAGGAATTTCCAATATTATCAAAACTGCTTTGGAAAGAAAGATATTCTCCTCCACCTGTTTTTCCAGAGATCTTTTCTTTAACCCAATTAATAATACCCCCCCTATTCTCTAATAAAATAGTTGCTTCATTCCATAATAATTCACAGATACCAACGCTTCTAATATAATCACATAAACCAACATTTTTTCCCTCTTTAAGATTTACCTCTAAACAACTTTTATATTGCTCTAACAAAGACTTAATATTATTTAAGCCTGCTAATATTCCAGTAAGACAAACAGGCATAGCTACCTCTGGAAAGTTTGGTAAACATAACATTGATGAGCCAATAATTCCAGACCCAATAACATTTTCTATCTGATATTGACCCCCAAAATTACAACGTGATTTCGGACACATTACAGGGTCACAGGCATTATATAATATCCTACAATCAGTAGGTGACATAATATCTATACAAGAAGGATTTTTATTTAGTTCTATTGCTTGTGCTAGATCAAAACTACAAATTATTTCCTTACCATCAATTGAACCTACTCTTTGATTTTGTGTTTTACATCTTTGTGCATTATCTAAGATCTTTCTAAACTCTGAGTCCTTTGAACTGTAATCTAATAATTTTAGTTGATATTCCGTATAAATTGTAGAATCATCTCCCCTGCCACAATCCATAATTCCATCTGCACCAACATTTAATACCCTAAATGTTTTTGCTCTGCCGTCTTTATACCATTCTAATGCTTGTACATAATTTCCACCCTTTGTAGGAAAACATAAAGGCAAACCATCTGAATCATAAGGTGCTGTTATCTTATTTCCTTTAAATCCAATATTTTTTAAGCCTGAACCTTGAGTAGTTATTGAAGAGGTATACATTTTAAAATCTTGATATGTTGCTCCAGCTATAAGTTCCTCATTTGTTTCAGGTTTTGCAAGTAATCTTGCTGCAATATTTGTTTTAAGAGATAATTCTATTGGGTCTGTAGAGATAAATTTTTTTTCAACATATATTTTCTTACCATATTTATCAAGTGCATATTGTGTTCCTTCTTTGCCATATAATTTTGCTGCAATATTTGCATCATCTAAACCCGGATATTTTGCCTTTTCTATAGCAATTAAAGATTTTATCCCTCCAGATTGATAAGCTAATCTTTGCAATTCTGTTATCTGTTCTAATTCTAATGTTCTAGTAATATGTTGAGCATCAGTAACATATAAAAATGCTGTTTTTGAATTTGGATCAATTATTTGTATATTATCTATCTCAACTAAATTTTTAATATCTACAGGATTTTCCTTTGAATCTAATACAGCTTTTATTGTGGCTGCTTCTATTTCAGGATCAATTTCTTTATCACCAAAAAGCATTTGTTTATTTTCGTTGACATAAATTTGTGCTGCATTATACGCATTTATTTTAGATTCAACATCAATTTTTTTATTTTTTTCAATAATATATCTACTAAAATCAGAATCATCATTTTCAAACTCTTTATAGCGCAAATAATCCCTATAATCAGTGATTGTTCCCCCAGCTTCTCTATATTTTCTAAATTGCTCATCATCAATAGCTAATTCATCAGGGGTTTTTCCCTCTAATCTTTCATTTACACCCTCTATTGCTTCTTGATTTCTATCTGTTGCCTGATTTATTTCATCAGAATAATGAAAATAACAAGAATCCACTGTAGAAAATTCTCCAGAACTTACCTTAGTTAAACATTCTTGTTTATAGTAATCTGCAACATCCTTTCTAGCAAGATTTCTTGATGTTCCAGAGAAAAATGAATTCTTTAGTGTTAAAACTGTAAAGGTAACTAAGCAAGTTTTTTTCCATGTTTTCACTATAGAATCTAACTTATCAGTTATTTTAGATAAAAGATCTATTGCTGAGTTTAAAGCCTCAATTTGTTTATTTAATTGTGAGGGCGTAAAATCAAATGGTCTTGGCTCTATATCCACTTTTAATGTAAAATTAGATATAGAATATGCCTCACCAACACCAGGAAGAACAGTAACTGAAACCTCTTTTTTTGTATTAATTTCCGATACTAATATATTTTTAGAAACATAATTTCTTTGCATAGGATCTGTGTAATATGTAATAATTTGTGGGATACTTTTTACAGGATTTATTGTTCCACCGAAGAGAGAAGAGCTATACAGATTATTTTCAATATATTGCATTAATTCTGCCCTGACATTTGGCATATTCTGTGTTGTATAAAATTTTTGCAAAGTAACAGAACTAGAATCTAAATCCTTAATTAAATAACTAAATTGTTTAGCATATTCATCATAACCAGTTATTGTATTTCCCTGTTCATCCTTTAGTAAGTCATTTATATAATATGTTATTGGCTGTTGGTTTTCAACTGATATTTTTGTAAAACCTTTGTCTTGATTTGTTAATTTTTTTACTTCTAATAATCGAACTGAAACAAACTCATCTTCAAGATATACTTCTTTTGATGTTGAACTTGTTTGTCTAAGCAATTCATGTTCGGCTTCTGATCTTTTTGTTCCACCTAGTTTTATAACCTTATCATAATAATAACGGGATAAATCAATCATATCTTCTTTGTAGGCCAAACATAATCCTTCATTAAAATACTCTGGTAAGCATGGAGCCCAATCTATTAAATTTTGAGAATATATTTTACCTATATTCATATATGTACCCTCTATTAGATTAGAAGAAGGATATTCATTTACTAGTTGCTTATAATTTGATATTGCAGCACAAGCTGGATCTTGAATCCTTCTTTCTGTATCTTCTGGTGTAATTTCTATAACCTTGCAATATTTATCCTCTTTTGCAACAGCCTCTTCATCAGAGATTACCTCGGTAATTACATCAAAAGCAGCATCTCCTTTTCTTAATTGTTCAGAATCTAATACTTTTATACTTCCAGTAAATTTATTTTTTAAAGTAACAGAATAATGTGCTATTGATATTTCTCCAAGATTTTGTATATTGGAAGGATCTAAATGAAATTTCTTTAAATTTTCTGCTGAAATAGACGTGTCAATGCCATTATCTTTTATTTCTTCAACAATCCAATTTGAACCAGAATATAATGGAGAATTTCTTACGCCAACTACTTTTTTAGTTTGACCATTTGAAAAAACCTCTAAGTACGCCTTATCTTGCGGAGTTATTGCCTGATTTACTTTAACTCGAAATGTATCTGTAAATGGATTACTCAGATATGATAAAGTCATAGCATCTGATGTTTGGCCCTCAGACAGGGTAAATGTTGTTAATCGTTCCCTTTCTGAAACTGCTTTCGATGGAAAAAATACAGTGATTAGGTTAAGATCTTTATTGTAAACAGAAAATTTTACCCTTCCAGGTTCGATTGATGTAGCCCTTAGATAACCGCGTTCATTAAAAAAAGAATTTCCTTGTAATCCAGCAGCCGTAATCTTATCAAATTGCTCATCATCTGGTAGTTCTTGTAGGATTAAATCCTGTGATGATATTCCGAATAAAGAGCCCTTTTCAAGATCATAAAGAATCTTTGCCTGAAATTTTAGGTCTAATTCCTTAGGAATATCATAATGCGGCGTTATATTTTCTCCTGTCTCTAATTCTAATTGTTTAAGTGTAATTATTACATAGCCTAGATTATTTAAGCTATATCTATCATTTTTTGGTTTTACATATTTTGGAATTCCATCTATTTTATCTAACGTGTCTTCTAAAGGAAATATCCTGATATCTTTAATTGGAGGAATATTGTTTATATCTGTAAATATATCCTTGCTCGTCTCTGGAGTAACCTCTTGAATAGAATAAAATGATGTAAATGTGTCTCCTCTTAAATAAGCAAAAACAGGAACTGGTTGTTGTTCTATCAAGGCTTGTCTAATAATTAATGGTTCTTGCCCAGCAACATTTACTACAACAGCCTCGCCTAAATCTTGTGCACGCTGTGAAAACAAAAATGGATTATCTATTGCTACGCTAAACGGTGTTATAATTATTAAAATCATACAAACTATTGTTACAAAATTTTTAGATTTCATAATCTGGATATTTGAAATATGGATTTAGATAATTTGTTTCTATTTCTGTACTTATTTGCGCTAAATCCTCTACATTAGATGGAATTGGTTCTGCTAAAATATATAGATTTAAGGCTGAAGATCTCGATAGATCATATCTATTAACAGTAAAATTAAATATTTCTCCTCCCTTCAATGCCAAATCCATTTCTAATTCCGGAATCTCGGTAGTAAAACACTTTTCTTCAGTCTTAAAAATTCCTAATAAACCCTCTTTTTTAACATCAATACAAGTTTCTATTTTCTTTTTTTCAAATCTAATTGGCCATGTACTATTTCCTGTTATAAAACCCACAACCTCATATGTACCAGGAATTAAGGGTATAGTTGAATCAGGATATAAATAATTTATAGAATAATCATTATCTAGGCTTGTAAAAAAGAATATTACTTGCTCTGAAGAAAATACATCTCTTTGTATTCCTTTATCTTTGTCTATAACAATAACATTTACAGGTTTAATTTGAATTTGTTCTAGAGTTACAGAGACTTGAGATTGATCTTCATTAGTAGAAATTAAGGATTTACCACTAAAAAATCCATCTTTATTTCCCTCTACAATTCCATTAAAACACAATGGTACTTGTGTAACTAGCGATGCATCATTATAATAATCTAATTTTGTTTTATCAAGTTTACAGTTTGCTGTACCACATCTAAAAGATAAATCTACATCAGTCAATGGAATTAATTCATCAAATGAATTTTTATAATATGTTAAAATAGTTATTTCCTTATCTGAGAATTTACATATTTTATCTTCTTCTTGTTCATATTCTTCTAATATCAAATTATTTTTTCTTGGCTGATTATTGTCTATAATAACTTCTATTGCAAATTGAAATATATAATTATTTCCATCTTGTATACGAACTAAAACAGGATATTTTATATCATAGATAAAATGATGATTGTTTATGCAAACAAAAGATGACAAGAATCTTGAGATTAAAGATGAAGTAGCTGTAGAGTCAGATCTTAGAATATCTCCCTCTGATGGTGTAATCTCCACTGTTGTTGGCCATAGCGAGGAATACATAAAATCTACAAAAACATCTTGGCTGGAGTCTAATGCATCTACTTCAAAATATTTATCTAAAGCATTATTTTTAGTATTCTTAATCTTTATTGCAGCAATATTTTGTGTCAAAATATCCTTAAAATTATTTATTACATCTTTTTTTGACCAAACATCCTCTGAGCAATCAAATTTTGTGCCAGAGAAAGGCACTATAGAATCATAAGCTATCAGCATATCTATTGTCATATTTTCTAAAAAATATTCATCGATTTCTGTATTTATAATTTCATTAGCAACATCATATAACAAACCTAAATTTGATTTCATCTCTACTAAAAAAGTACTTAAAGGATAAATTTGTTCTTTATATGAAATCTCTATTGGTGTAATAACCCTCATTAAAATATTTTTATCATAAATTTCTATTGTACTTAACGGTGCTTTATTCTGCACAATTGTATAACCAAATTGCGAATAATAAGATAAATTATTAAAACATCTTTGAGAATTTTCATTGATATAGACTTCAATATTTGTTTCTATATCCTCTAGACTTGGAACTTCTGTCTTTTGAATACCATTTGGTGTTTCTCTAAACCATAATGGCGTTTTTAAACTGGGAAGAATTTCCAAATTTTTTGTTAATGGAGAAAAAGAAGATGTAGGTATATCCTCCTCGAGAAGGTCTATATAACCCCCTTGCAAACCAACAATATCTACAGCCTCTTGTATTATTGTTTGCAGACAAGAATCAGTTGATTCTACTAAAGGCAAAACCTCTAAAGGAACATTTCTATGTTCAGCCAATTCCCTTTCTAGATCAGATTTTAAAATATACCTCTGTATAAAAAAAACAGTGATTGCTATGATTAAAATAACTATTCCTATAATTACGAACATCATTACTTGTCCTCTTTTTTCCATCTAAATATTTTTATTTTATTTGTTTATAAATATATGCTCAAGGTCATTATAATATAAAAAACTATTCTGCTAAAAAAATTAATGATTCTTTTTCTAAATAAACTATTATACCACAAGTTAATATTATTTTCAAGAGAATAACTTTATAAAGGAATTATTTTTTTGTCAAGGATAATGGCAGAAAAAGTAGCAGCAGAGTATATGGCAGAGAATCAAAGAAGTATTTCTGTTTCGGAGTTTTTTGCAAAGAATAGACATTTATTAGGTTTTGATAATCCATTGAAGGCTTTGATGACTACAATCAAAGAGGCTGTTGATAATAGCTTAACAGAAGATATGCCACTAGTTATTCGTAAAAATGGATATATACAAATTGTAAAAATTGGTGATTTTATTGATAATTCTATTGAAATCAATAAAAAAGAAATTTGTTTGTTACGTGATGGAGATCTTGAAAAATTAAGATTAAATGAAAATGTGGAGGTAATGGCTTTTGATCCAAAAACATTAAAATCTTCTTTTAAAAAAGTTAGTTGTTTATATAGACATAAAGTGAATAGTGATATATTTAGGTTGACTTTAGAAAGTGGAAGGTATGTAGAATTAACACCTTATCACTCAGTTTTTACTTTCAAAAAGGGTAAAGTTTGTTCTGTTAAATTAATGGAATTAAAAGATGGTGATTCAGTAGTAGTGCCGAGAAATAATTGGATATTTCAGAAAGAAGAAATTAAATTAAATTTGTTAGAAGAATTATTATGTTTGGATGTAAAATTAACCGAGAAAATTAATGTTTATAATGTTTCTAATGTTTTTACTGAATCTTTTATTTTACAATTAAAGTCTATTTTACCTAAAGAGAAATATTATCAAATTAATGATTTTAAGAGATTTAGTTATTTACCTTTAAATTTATTAAGAGAATTAAAGATACCCCTTAGCGAATTTGATAATTCTAAGATTGGTTTTTCTTTGTCTAGAAATAAAATCCCTTGTATAATAAACTTAGATAAAAATTTTGCAAGATTAATGGGGTTTTATGTTTCTGAGGGATCAATTTTAGATAATTTGGTGAAAATTTCTTTTTCATTTGGTTCACATGAATTGGATATAGCCTTATTCGTTAAGGATCTAGCAGAAAAGGTTTTTAATTTAGATGCTAGTATTCTTAAAGTACATAAATCTACTTTAAATGTTGTTTGTTATTCTAAAATTTTAGGTTTTGTCATGAAACATATTTTAAATTTTGGTATTGGTGCTAAAAATAAACAAATTTCAAAATATATTTTTAATATGAATTATAACAATATATATGATTTTTTATTAGCATATCTTGCTGGTGATGGTTATCCAAGTAGTGAAATATTCGAGATTATGAAGTCTGGAGGTTATATTTATAATTTAAGTAAACAAAAAATTATTTCTGCAACAGTAAGTAGGAAGTTGCATGAAGATTTGCAGTTTTTATTATCTATGTTAGGTTTAAGTTATAGTCAAGGTTTAGCAAAAGAAAGTAAGAGAGAAATTTTAAGAATTAAGACTGTTTTTTCTAAATCTTATTATTTATATATATATACTAATCAAAGTAAATCTAATATTAATAAAATTCCAGTAAATGATTCTATTATTTCGGTTAAAGAAAGTAAATTAAAATATTCAATAAATAGATCTAATCAACAAAATGTATATTTAAGTTCTTTACAGAAATGCGTACAATCTCAATTAATCTCTTTATATGAAGGCTGTGATGTTTTTTTAGATTCAGATTTGGGTTTGTTGAATATAAAATCTATTGAGAAGATAGATTATAAAGGTAAATGGGTTTATGATATAAGTGTTCCTGATTGTGAAAATTTTTTAGGAGGGGTTGGGCCTGTTTATTGTCACAATTCTTTAGATGCAGCTGAGGAAGCAGGGATTTTACCAAGTTTAAAGGTAGAAATACATGCTGTTAAAGATAGAGAAGATAGGTATATTATTATTGTTGAGGATAATGGTCCGGGTATTGTAAAAGAGCAGATTCCTAATATTTTTGGTAAATTATTATATGGAAGTAAGTTTCATACTAAACGGCAGCAAAGAGGTCAGCAAGGTATAGGAATAAGTGCAGCAGCAATGTATGGTCAGTTGACTACAGGAAAAGGTATAAAAATAACTTCTAGAATCTCTAAGAATAGTCCTGCACATTATTTCTATTTGCAACTGAATACTAATACTAATGAAGCTGAAATTGTTAAAAATGAGCAAGTTGAATGGGATAGTGAGCATGGTATTAAGTTAGAGATTGAATTAGAAGCTAAATATCAAAAAGGTAAGAAGGGTGTTGAAGAATTTTTAAAACAAACTTCTGTTGCTAATCCTCATTGTATGATTGAATTTTTAAATCCTTTGAATGAAAAAATAATTTATCCTAGAGCTACAGATAAATTACCTAAACAAGGCAAAGAGATTAAACCTCATCCTTATGGTATTGAGTTAGGTGTGTTAATTAATATGTTGAAGTCTTCTTCTGCTTCATCTATCTCTGGATTTTTACAAAGTGAATTTTGTAGGGTTAGTGATAAAGTTAGGGTTAGTGATAAAGTTGCTAAAGAAATTTGTGATAAAGCTGGAATATATGAGAAATCAAGACCATCAACAATAGCTAGGAATGAAGTAGAACATTTATTTGATGCAATACAAAAAGTGAAAATAATGGCACCACCTACAGATTGTTTAAGTCCAATAGGTGAGCAGTTATTAGATAAGAGTTTAAGAAATGAATATAAAGCAGAATTTTATACAGCTGTGACTAGAAGCCCTGTTGTTTATAGGGGTATACCCTTCCAGATTGAAGTTTCAATGTGTTATGGTGGTGATTTGGAGAAAGAAGAGATTGTTAAGGTTGTTCGTTTGGCAAATAGAGTGCCTTTGTTATATCAACAAGGGGCTTGTAGTATAAATAAAGCAATATTAGAAACTAATTGGAGAAGTTATGGTTTAAATCAAAGCAAGGGTGCATTACCAACTGGTCCTTGTGTTATTGTTGTGCATATAGCTTCAGTTTGGGTGCCTTTTACTTCTGAGAGTAAAGAGGCTATTGCACATTATCCAGATATAATTAAAGAAATGAAATTAGCTTTACAGGATTGTGGTAGAGATTTAGCTAAATATATAAGAAAAAATGTTAGAATTAAGGAACAAAAAGAGAGAGCTGGTTTGTTTGAGAAATATATTCCTGAGGTTGCTGTAGCAATTTCTAAATTAAGTGAAGATGATGTTAAGAAGATAAATGAAAAATTAATGATGGGTTTAAGGAAAAATTTACCTCTTTTAGTTGGGATAAGTCATGAAAAACTAAAGGAAGAGATTGAAGATGGAGAAGAAAAACAAATCACCCTTGCAGAAAGCTAAAGAGACTTTGTATGAATTGGGAAAGGATTTAGTTAGACAGGTGAATAAAATAGAGAATCCTACAATTACTTTACCAGTTAGAGGATTGACTAATATTAATTATAATAAAACTAAAGGAACATTGGAGTTAGGAGATAAGATGGCTTCAAGGTCATTCTTTAATTTGGGCCATGCTAAGAAATTTATGCAAACTTTAGAGGTTGCTGCAGTTAGTAAGGAATTATTAAATATTGATAAACATGTTTCTCTCAGAGATGTTTTTTATCAAGTAAAAAGAACTATTCCTAATACTAATATAAATATTGTTGATGATCAAGTTGAAACTGATTCAGCTATAGAAGATATGGAATTAATTACTGGTTGTTCTAGAGAACAGTTGCATATTAATGCTAACAGAAGCGGTTCTGTTGCTGGTAAAGTAATTATTGTGGATAGGGGAGATACTATCGATTGGTCTAAAATGGGATCGGGCGGGTGGTCAATTCCTAGTAATGTTGAAGAGATTGAATTTAAAAAAGTTAATACTAAATATATAATCTATATGGAGAAGATGGCTGTGTGGGACCGTCTGCATCAGGATAGATATTGGGATAAACATAATTGTATAATTATGTCTTCACAAGGTCAAACAACCCGCGGAATTAGAAGATTATTACAGAGACTAAGTAATGAGCATAATATACCTATTTATGTATTATGTGATTGGGATATTTATGGGACATATATTTACTCTGTCATAAAATATGGAAGTATTGCTTTAGCACATGCTTCTGAAAGGCTTACCATACCTAATGTTAAATATATAGGTATTACTGGTGATGATGTAATAAATTATGATTTAAAAAAGCATCTAATTAAATTAGGGGATAAAGATCTAGCAAGAATGAAACAAGTTTCTGATTATGAATGGTTTAAGGATAATAAGGCATGGTTGAGGCAATTTAGATTAATGAAAGAGCTTAAAGGAAAAGTAGAAATTCAGTCATTAAGTGCAAGGGGTATTACCTTTATTTCTGATACTTATTTGCCTTTAAAAATTAAGAAACAGGACTTTTTGGAGTAGTTTTTTTTACAAATAAATGTTAACTTGAGAGAGAGTTAGAATCAATAATTCTAATTAAATAGCATTAAATAACATAACTATTTATACTAATAGTTTTCTAATTTTTGATTTATATGTATTAACTCTTTTAGAAAATTATGTTCTTTTTTATTTTCTTTTAAGTTATTTTTTAGTATTTAGCATATCAATAAACTTAATCTTTTTTATAGCAATCCTACAGTTACCATACTGTTATTTTAATAGCCCTGGGAGGATTTGAACCTCCGTCAACAGATCCAAAGTCTGCTATCCCTAGCCTTTATATTTGGCCGCTAGATTCTGCAGATTTATTTGAATAAATCTTCGACAGGGCTATGCCAAATGTCTAACAGGGTTAATTATTTGCAGAAGTATTAGATTTAAAAGTTTTTCCCTTAAAATTACACTTAACGCCTATGGGAGATATCAGAGTATTACGTTCAAATAAATATTATTTATATTCTAATAACCATTTCCATAAGGAATAAACTTAATTTTAGCTTTTATTCCAAACCATTCAAAATCTTCTTCACCAAA
>JAGVZW010000002.1 GCA_018302235.1 Candidatus Woesearchaeota archaeon | reverse complement strand
ATAATAAACTAGCTAAACCAGCTCCATAGATTGAATTTCTTGACCATTTATTCATTACTTACAAGTAATATAATTACTATTTAAATGTTTCTATGGGCATGATTTAGGATTAAAAATGATAAATGCCAAAAGAATAGAATTTTTTAAAGAATGATTTATTTAATTTTAGTATAAAATGTTATATTTTACCTTAAATCGTTTATTTTTCCAAATGGATAGATTTCATTGTTTTCGGTAATATATATCTTAAAGTTATCTAAATTTTGTTGTAAATAAGGACTTAATTTTTCATATTTCAAAATATCACTACCAATATTCACAAAAGAAAAAGAAGGTATTACTATTAAATTTTTATTTTTGAATTTACCTAGTAAGAAACACTTGAAAAGTTCACTTTTTGGTCCTTCCTTTAAAGAAATTGCAGGGTGTTCGTGTCCAATAATTATTGTTTTAGAATTATAATAGTTATTAAAAAGTATATCCCCATGACAAACAAATACATTGTTAGTGATGTAATAATCTCTGACTTTTAGATCTCTTTTTTTGGCAATTATAGATGTCATTTTATCATGATTTCCTTTAATCAATATCATTTCTTTATCTTTTAGCATATCAATTAATCCTAAACAATAATCCCATTCAGTAAGATTTATTCTACCGAATTCATGCTTAATATCACCATTAAAAATAACTGTTTTTATCTCTGTTTTTGATAAAATGTAATTTAAATGTTTTTTAATAGTAATAAAATTCTTTTTTGATAGAAAATCTCCTTGGTTTATTAAATTCTCCTCTAAACCCAGATGGAGATCACCTAAGATTAAAGTTCTATTATCCTTTAAATATAACCCAAGACCTATTATATAGATATTTCGTAATAATTTCATCATATACTTTAAGCTCAATAAATCTTTATAACATTTCTTTTGTTTTAATAATAAATGTTAAAAAAGAAACATTTAAATAGTAGTACTATAGTCTTTTTACTATCAAGTAATAAAAATAAATGCGAGGTACAAAAAAATGACCGATTATAATGATGTATGGAATAAACTTTCTCCTGATGAACAAAAGGTAGTTGCTTTACATTATCAAGATATAGAAAATAAATTTGATGTTTTAACAACAGAAGTTGATGAATTAAAAGATTCAACATTGAAGATATTTGATAAATATAGAAGAAATAGAGGATTCGCTATAGGGTCAACTATTGCTGCAGGATTAGCTGCTGTACTTTTAGGATATACAACGTTAAAGGGAAGTAATGGTTATGCTCACCCAAATTCAGTGAATATATCAGCAGGACATAATCAAGATTTAAGAGGTTTTGATGTAGAAGGAGTTACGCCAGTAAAGGTAGCTAGTAGGATAGAAGAAGTATCTGAAGAGGTTTCTCCTGTAAAAGAAGTATCTGAAGAGGTTTCTCCTGTAAAAGAAGTTCATGTTGAAGAGGTGCCAGTAGCAGTATCAGGAGATCCTGCTAAAAAAGAATGTGAAGCAAATTGTGGAGCTATTCCAAGGGACTATCAAACATCAGAAAGGGAACTTAAAAAACTAACTGCTAAAAAGAATATAATAGAAAGGGCTATTACTCAATTTAGAAGGGCTAGAAATTATATATGTAGTACATCTGATACAGAACTATGTAGAAACACAAATTCTGAACTAACTACAACACAAAATGAATTAACAGCATTAGAAAGCAGATTAATGGCTGCTGAAAATCAATTTTCCACAAATAAATCAGAACAAAGAGAATATAATGAATTATATAGAAGAGCATTAAGCGGTAAAATGAGCTCAACTGAGGCTATGAGATATGATGTGGATAGATTCGGTCAGACTTTAGCTAAATATACACAAGTAAGAGAGGAAAAAGACGCATTAAAAGAAGAAATCAACACTCAAAGAAGAAATATAAAGTCAAAAGGAAGACTATTAAGTATATTGGAAATAAATCCTAGATTAACTTCTATAGCTCAAAGAACAGGGGATGAATTAGAAATTGCTAAGGATAATTTAGTTGATTTATTAGATAACTATAGTATAGCAGAACAAGATGTTAAAAAATTAGAAATTGATATGAATTACTGTATGAGACAAATTAGAGGGATTTCTATGGGAAAGAGAATTAAAAAAACACCTGGTACATTAATATCAACAGGAACTGTTTTACCTTTACAACCAGAAACACCACCAGAAGCTGTTTTACCTTTACAACCAGAAATACCATCAGCTGAACCTGCACAATCAACAGAAGAAGCATATAAACTTAGTGATAGAGTAATTCATTTAGGGGATGGATCTGCTGGAACAATTAGAAGCCAAGATTATATGTTAGAGGGCATTGCCACAGAATATCATAGGGATTTTTTTAATTGTAATTGGAAGGGTTGTCCAGATTCTGTAGAATACGAAAACCACGTTAAACAAAAACCATATAAGAATAGTGTAAATCAGAGCAAAAGAAAAAGTGAGTTAGATGGGGTATATGTGGTTGTCCCTGAAGGAGTAGATACTAATAATTTAGAGGTTGTAATAGAAGAAAAATCCGATAAAAAAGAAGGAATGTCTACTTATGATATAGTGTTAAGAGAAAGAGTGCCAGCGCATGAAAGAACTACACAGACTGATAATACAACTCTTATAGAACAAATGCCAGAAACAAGAAAGACCTATATTAATCCAAAAATCTTAGATTTAAGTGGTTATTAGAGGGTAAATTCTTCCTTTTTTTACTTAAAAGTAATAACATAATAGAAAGATTTATATACTAGTTTGTATATTTCTATAACTACTATTGAGAGGTCATAAAATGATAGGATATAAAATACCAACAAGGTTAGTATATACGTCTATGATTCCAGCTGAAAATGAAAGTTTGGAAGCATTTAGAAGTAGGCTAGTGAAATCACCTATAGAAGAATATTTGAATCCAGAATCTATTAGAGAATTACCACCTGAATTGCCTTCTGATTTGGGGGCAGCAGTTAAAGGTGATTTTGATTTAGATGATTTAGTTCAAAGAGAGCATAATCAACTATATAGAAGAAGACAATCTGATTCAATAGGAATAATACCTAGAGATAGTATACTTACTAGGATAGGAAAAAGACAAAAACATAGAAGATATGGGGTATTAGCTGCTGGTCTAACAGCATTGTCTATATTAAGTACAGCTATATATGTATCTAGGAATAATCCGCAGCCAGTTCAAGCAGCATATCAACAAGAAGTAAAATATGAAATTCCAAATTTAGAGATAACATTAGATCCTATACAATTAGAAAGTGAACGGGAAATAACCTTGGATCCAATAAAAGTAATAGGAAGAGAAAGAATAGAAAAAAAAAGAAAAGTAATAGGAAGAGAAAGAATAGAAAAAAAAAGGCCTGAAAATATAAGAATACAAAACGGGCCAATAAGCAGAGCAGATCTTCATTCTTCAAGAAAAAGAACAAATGATGGTGCTTATTTCTTTAATGTTACTCCTGTTATAGAATATGAATATGTTGATGCAAACTTACCAAAAGGGTCTAAAAATGAAGTAAAGGCCCCATATATGAGGTATATTGTTTCAAGCTTAGATCTTTAAATCATTTTAACCTTATTGTTTCTAATAATCTTGGAGCACATGTTTCAATTCTATTCATTTGGTATAGATTAGAGGCCAGTTCTAAGCATCTTGATTGTTCTCCATGAACCACTATTATTTTTTTAGGTTTTGGATCTAATTTATATACATAATTTGTTAATTGTTTAAAATTTGAGTGTCCTGAGAATCCTTGGATACTATGCACTTGTAGATTTACCTTTAAAACATCTTGTTTTTTACTTTCTGTGAATATAATCTCTCTTTCACCTTCTTCTAGTTTTCTTCCTAAAGAGCCTGGACCCTGATATGATGTTAAAACAATAGCATTTTTTGGGTTTTCAGCAAGGGCCTTAAAATATTCTAAGGATGCACCG
This sequence comes from Candidatus Woesearchaeota archaeon, assembly GCA_018302235.1. GTDB lineage: Archaea > Nanobdellota > Nanobdellia > SCGC-AAA011-G17 > GW2011-AR18 > DATDVT01. Next base: position 12,251 of record JAGVZW010000002.1, on the reverse strand, counting down.
CCAGTTAGCATTCCAGATGTAGCCATAATTATATATGGACCTTTATTTTCAATAATGTCCTTCATTTCTTTTTGGCTTCCAACCTTCTTGAAGATATTACTCAAAAAGGGATTATTGTCGCTCTGAAATATACTTTTTCTAATCTTAGCATTAAAAAAATCAGGATATGCTGTATGTAAAGCAGTTACATCCCATAGCATTCCTTGGATATAAACTGGTATTGTTGGTAAATTGCCTTCTCTTATATTTCTCTCTAAAATCAGCATTATTTCCTGGCTTCTTCCAACACCCAATACAGGTAATAGAATCTTTCCTTCTTTGTTTATAACGTCCTTTATAATATTAATCAAATAATTTTCAGCTTCTAATCTTGTAGGAGTATTAACACTTTTACTGCCATAAGTAGCTTCTATCATTAAACTCTCTAGCCTTGGAAATTTAGTAATTGCACTGCTTAGCAGGTTGCTTGTTTCAAAATTAAAATCACCCGTATATAATAGGTTATGTAAACCGTTTCCAATGTGCAAATGTACTAGTGCACTTCCTAAATTATGTCCAGAATTATAGAAAGTTAATCTTATATCTGGTGTAATATCAGTTACCTCTTCATAATCGAGCCATATACAATGTTTCATCATTTCTTTAACATCTGTAGCAGTATAAATTCCTTCAGTTTTGTTCTCTTTATGCGATAAACCAATATAATCTAAACATAATAAAGCTGAAATATCTCTTGTGGGGGCAGTTAGATAAATTGGCCCTTTATAACCGTATTTGAATAGATAAGGTACTGCTCCAACATGATCTAAGTGTGCATGGCTAATAATGACTGCGTCTAGTTCATTGATATTAAACTCAGGTACATCTAGGGTAGGAAACATGTCTTCTTTAGAGCCTGCAGCTACATTAATTCCGCAATCCAATAAAATCTTGGATTCCGGGGTTTGCAATAAAAAACAGCTTCTTCCAACCTCCCTAGCAGCTCCTAAAAAGGTAACTCTTATCCATTCGTCCTTTTTTTCTTTAATCCAACCATCATATATTCTTTTGCCTATTTTATTCAAAAATTTTTTCCTGTAATCACTGTTTTCATATAATACTTGTCTTATATTCTCTAATAATTGAGACCTTATTGGGGGAATTCGTTTAACTATAGGTACCCAATGTGTAGCCTTCTTTATTTGTTTTAGTATTTCTCCACCCTTTCCTATGACCATGCCAGGTCTTTCTGCTTCTATTATAACAATAGATCTCTGTGGATCAAAAATAACATTTTTAGCACCAATATCTCCACCTAAAATGCCTTCTATTTCTTTTTTTGCTCTTTCTTCATTCATACATAAACTTGGATCTGGTCTTAATTCCACTCTTTTTTTAATATTATCAACTACTCTTCTAATTATACCTTGATCATCTAATAAAAAGTCTATATTTTTAGTATACAAAACTATATTTGCACCCTCAAAACAAGCCTCAGTTATGGCAGCATCATCAGGTAATTGGGATAATACTTCATCTAATATCTTTACCATTTATATATTCTCCTCGAAAAATTCACATTAACTTTTGGTTTAAAACCTTGTTAACTACCTTTTTTACTCCATCTTTTGTTATTGTCACTACATCTATCCCTGCTCCAGAGGCAGTATCTCTTTTCATAGCTGCTGTTACAGCCCTAATTACTAGGTCTACGCCAGCATTAATATTCATTTCAGAATTATAGTTATCCTCTAATACACCTAAAGCAAACATCATACCGCTTCCATCTGTACAAAAATCTTCATATTTAGTAATAGAGCCGTCAATTCCTAAAGAATATAGGTAGAAACCTGTATTATCCCTGCCTCCCACAATAAAACCAGTAATTCCTTGTACTATACTCATCTTTCTAACATTATTGTACACTAAATTTGCCAATAGATTAGCACTTTCTTTTACCTTAATTGGTCTACTTCTTCTTAATTCATCTAATTTTATCTGTGCTCTGATTATTTTAGTTAATAGTTGGATATCAGAAACTAAACCTGCTGTAGTTATAGCTAAATTTTCATTAATAATAACCACTTTTTCAAAGTTAGTAGCCATTATCATGTTCCCAGCTGTAACCTTTTTATCAGCAGCTAATATTATTCCATCCTTACATGCTATGCCTACTGTTGTAGTTCCTGTTTTCAAGATTTCATTCATAATTTCAACCCCAGAACATTATCATCTCCTTATATTTTTGATATATAAATTCTTTATAAATCTTTCGATGAATTCTTTACAACTGCGGAGTCCTAATTATACTATTTTAATTCTTTTTGTTTTTGTTAAAAGATAGGCATCATTCTTGATCAAAAATTCTACAAATGGTTTTAATCTTCTGTGTTTTCTTGGCAAAATAACGTATAGTCGTTCATTACTTGTCTTTACACTTGTATATTTTGCTTTGAATTTTTTACATTCATTATTTTTATTAATTGGTGGTCCATGTTTTATTTTGTATTTAGACAAAACTTTATTCTTTACATTAAACCACATTAAAGCATATTTTTTCTTGTTCCAATACCAATTTTTTTGTGAAACAACAAAACCCTCTTTTTCTAGTGAATTAATAAGCCATTGATATGCCTTAAGTAATTTTACACCTATAACATCTCTTTTCCCATCTAAGCAATAAACCTTTAAAACTAAATCATTTTTTTTAATTTCAGACATCTTAATCTTTTTTATAATAAAAAATTCATCAGAAAAATTGGCTAAGTAGTTGATAGCAGCGTTCTTGAATCTTTGAAAAGATTCAGAAGATAAGGCTGCTGCTGCATTTCTGTTATTTTGTACAGGATCAATTACAATTAGGGCGCTGTATTTGCTCTTTGGAATATTACCTGTGCCAATAATTTTTTCATTATTCCAGTTTTTAACTGCTTTCAACAGATTAATAAAACCACCATACTTAATAATTAGTATCTCTAAAACATATCCAGAAAAGCCTTTTATATAGGTTTCAGCACCATAAACTTCTTGTATCTTACAAAAATATTTTGCTAATCTAACATCATCCTCTAGACCATTAATATTTTTTTTTATCCATAAAACATGTAAAGGTGAAATATCAGTAATATTTTTAGCATTACTGCTTTTTTTTATATCTAAAATTGGAATAACCTCGAAATTTAGACCCATGAAATGTACTTGAAAATAATCCCTGCTTCCATGGATCCTTTCAATATTATCGAATCTAGCTTTTAATATTTTTTCTAATCTATTGCTTAAATTGTTATTATTTCTAAATTTGACAAAAACATCTACATCGTAATTGTTTTTTAACCAGGTTCCTTTGGCTACACTACCGCCAATGACACTCTTTACTCCCTTCATAACTCTTAAAAAAGAATTTATCTTTTTTTTTAACAATTCTTCTTCAGTTTTTGTTGGTTTTATTTTTTTTAATATTTGATTCATAGTAATGTTAAAAATAAATAACTATAAAAATTTTCTCTCTTCTTTATATTTTTATGATTACACTTGGGGTAGAGTCTACAGCACATACATTTGGAATTTCTTTAATTAAAGACTCACAGATTCTTTGTAATCTGAAGAATGTATTTACCACAGAGCAAGGGGGTTTAATTCCTAATGAGGTAGCAGGGCATCATAATAAAATCAAGGAAGAATTATTGGAAAAAGCATTACAGGAAACTAATCTAAAAATAACGGATATAAATATAATTGGTGTATCTACTGCACCAGGTCTAGCTCCGTGTCTTTTAGTTGGATTAGCTTTTACAAAAAAACTTTCGAAAGAACTAAACATTCCCTTAATTCCAGTAAATCATTGTATAGCGCATTTAGAGATTGGAAAATCGTTTACAAAAGCAACTGATCCTATTTTACTCTATGCTTCTGGGGCAAATACACAAATAATTGCATACGAGGGAAAAAAATATAGAATATTTGGAGAAACATTAGATCTTGGGATAGGCAATTTTATTGATACTATTGCAAGAGGATTTAATTTAGGTTTTCCAGGTGGTCCAAAAATAGAAGAGCTAGCTAAAAAATCAAAAAATTATATTACCCTTCCATATAATGTAAAGGGTATGGATATTTCTTTGTCTGGTATACAAACAAATATTATTTCAAAAATAAATAAAGAAAAAATAGAGGATTTATGTTATTCGTTGCAAGAAACTGTTTTTGCGATGTTAGTGGAAATAACAGAGAGAGCAATGGCTCATTGTAATAAAAATGAGTTAATTTTAGGGGGGGGTGTAGCATGTAATAAGCGATTGCAAGAGATGTGTTTAGAAATGTGCAGGGAAAGAAATGCTAAATTATTTTTATTAGAGAATCAATATTTAGTTGATAATGCTGCAATGATTGCAATAACAGCTGAAAAAATGTTTAAGGTTAAAAAAATATATAAAGAGATTGATATCTATCCTAAGCAAAGGACAGATCAAGTTGAAATTTTTTGGTAAACTATTCTTTTAAATATTTTTGTATGTAATAAAATCAATAAATATATAAAATATACTTAGAGTAAAATTTAAATGAGAACAATTATTGAAAATCCCTTTGAAAGATATTATGTTAGGTTGGATGGAGATAGAGTAGTTTCAACAAAATTTGTACCTAGGTTAGAGTTTTTTGAGCAAGAACATTCATTAAGAGCTAGAATAAGAAACAACCAAAATATATATACAATTTTTAATCTTGAGGATATTATAAAAGCAGAAAAGGAAAAAAATGGAAAAGATTCTTATTTTCAGGGGTTATTTGGGGAAAGAATCTTACATGTAGTCTTAGAGAATCTAATATTAGAAACTAAAAAAAGGGCAAAAGAAAAAAAACCAAAAAGAGAAATAGAAGGCGGTGTAATTTATGCTGAAGAAAAACATATAAGAAATGAATTTATAGCAACATTTAACGATAGATATTTATTAAAGCATAAAGGTAAAACAAATTTTATTATAATAGAGAGTACAGAGGATACTGATAAAAGAAGATATTGGTATCAACAAGAAAAAAGCGGTTATTGTGCAAAGGAGATTGATGGATTGGCTTATATGCATTTGGGTAGGGATATGTATTTGATAGTTGCAGAGTCAAAAACATCTACTAAATGGCATGTTATCGAAGAAGATTTGGAAAAAACAGCAAGATGTTTACTCGAGCCTTTTAATTCATTATTTCCAGAACACAAATTGATTTATTTATTTTTAGCTCCAAACGAATTGTTATATACTGGAGAGGGATTTTTAAGAGAGGGAACTAAGAGATTAATATGGTCTTTTGATGATCAGAATATTCCAGTTATATTGGTATCTATGCCAGAACCAAAAAGATCTTTAAAAGAATGGAGTAAAAAGGCAACAATATATACAGGGCTTGCTGATGAACTCTTTTCAAGGTACAATAAACTGAATTAAATTTAATCTTTTAATAAAAATTTGATTATTACAGCGTAGGCTGGTCTTGTTATAAATACACCAATTGTTACTCCAGCAATTGTAACCAAAGCAAAGCCAGTTAATAAACCAGCTCCAGCCCAAAATAAGGGTATCATGGCTGCAACAGTAGCAGCAAACGCACTAAATATTATAAAAAAAGCACTTTTTAGTCTTTCTTTATCATTAGAGGAACTGCCACTTAACATCTCATCTGTTATAACGATTTGGTCATCTACACCTGTACCTACTGCAGCAATCAAACCAACAATTGCAGCTAAATCCAAATTATATTTAAATAGGGCGGCTAATCCTAAGATTATAAATATTTCACTTGATACGGTAAATATAATTGGTAAAACAATCTTAAAATTTCTATATCTCAAATAAACAATCAATCCAACCCCAATCAGAGCTAAAATTGCTATTAGTAGAGAATTATTCAAAAATTCCTTACCTAATAATGGAGAGATTGAATCTAATTTTATTATCTCTAATTTTGTTGGTAAAGAACCAGTAATCAAAATTGTTTGCAATTTATTTCTATTAAATATAGCATCATTCACTGCATCTTCTTGGGTTACACCGAAGCCTGGTCCGCTTATTATAATTCTGTCAGCTTTTTCGCCTTTTAAGTCAGATGATATCAATAAACTATCTACTTTAGCTCCATCTAGATATAAATCTAATGATTTCTCTAAAAATCTTTCCATACCCTGAGAGACATTTACAGCTAAATCTTTAGTAATCTCAGCGTGTTTATTAGCAGCGGCTTCACTCAATGCAATCTCAAATTCGAATTTGCAGTTATAACCCCCTTGAACTTGAAGACAATCAATAATTCTAGAACAAGTACCATCGTGTCTACACACAAAGGTAATATCCTCTTCTCCACCCCTAAAAACAATATTATCACCAATTCTAGCCTCAAAAACACCTTGTTTAGTAATTAAGTCTTTTACTTCTTCTTTACTTGCACCAGCAATTTCTACAGAGATATATTTTTCTCCTGCTAAATCAGATGCTTCTCTTATTGTTAGATCGCTTAAACCGTAAACATTTAATCTATTTTCCATAACATCAATAATGTCTTTAATATCATTACTGCTAACATCTTCTAATGGTTTTAACAATACTCTTGTTCCACCTTGTAAATCTAAACCTTTTCTTAAATTATTAGAAGCTACATTACTGATTTCTATTCCAATACTTTTGTTAATGTCATTAATTAGGGTATATTCTTCTTTGTTCGTTTTGATCTTAAATGTTAGAGAATCTTTATTTTTTTCAATTAAACTTGTATAATCATTTATATTATTTACAGGTGCATCGTTTATTGCAATTATTCTTTCTCTTTTAACTAGATTTAAATTTTCAGGGGGAGATTTTATTCCAGCAAGATCAGACATACTATTGGCTTCAACTGAAACAATAGCTACCCCATCTTTATCAAGATTAAAACCTATAGCTAAATAAGAGAAGAATAAGAATAATAATAAAACAATTACTCTCCATTCTTTTAATAATTTTTTCATCATTCTATTCCCTTCTTTTTGCAATATAATACAAGCCAGCCAGCATTAGTTAAATATGTGCTAAAGATGTCAACAAATAAGGCTATAAAAATTATAGCAAACATTTCTTTAAAAACAGGAGATTGTCCAAATATATAGCCTAAAGCAACAGCTGCCATAGTGCAAGATGTCATAGTTAATCCTGTTTTTATAGATCTTTTTATTCTTGCATAGAGAGGAATATCTCTTTTGTTTCTCAATACATTTGTTGTCAATAGGATATCAGTGTCAACAGAATAGCCTATTATTAATAAAAAAGCAACTATTCCGGCTGTTGAAATCTTGAGTCCTAATAAATTAACTATAGCTAAGGTAACAAAAATATCAATCATAGCAGAACATATAACTGCAATAGATGGAATAAAGACCCTAAATGTAACAAAAACAGATATAGCCATCAAAACAAAAGCAAACATTAAAGCTATTAATAATTGTTTAAAAAATGTTTCACCTAATTTTGAATCTGTTTCTTCAATGCTAAAGTTATTAGAATTTAATTCAATCTTTAAATATTCTTCTAGTTTTTGTTCTAATTCTTCACCCTTTAAATCTGAAACCTCTACAATAAACCCAAGATTTCTGCCAGAACTTAAATCTGCTAAATTTCTTATAACACTATTTACTCCCAAATATTCCTCTAATTGAAGATAATCAATTTCATTATTGGTATAAACACTTGCAATAATTCCTCCTTTTAATGTTACGTCTTTATCAAAGAAATCTCCTGTATTTGCAAATTTAAATCCTATAATAATAAATGCTAAAACTAGGGCTATTAATGGAATAAACATTAATTTTAATAGATTTTTTCTATAAAATAATTCAATTCTCTCAAGGGTCATATTCATGGGAAAATACAGATATTTAAAAACTTTACCAATATATTTAAATATCAGATTTATTTATTAAAGAATGAGGTGATATTGAATGGATAGTCAGAGCCCAAAGGAGGTATTACGTTCTGTTAAATATATTTTAGATTTAGAAAGAAAAACGTATAATAATGGAATAGATTCTATTAGAAAATATAGTATTAATGTTCTTGAAATATGTATAGCTGCTGATAATTTGATATTTAAAGCAGCTGGTAGGGATAATAATCCAAAACTTGTTAAAAAATCTATGGAATTAGAAAGTGCTTTATTAGCTGAAATGAGGGCATTAGAAACAGTATATAAAGAATTCTCTGTAGAAGATAAGAATATAACATTTTTGGTAAAAGATGTTATTATTAGGGGAATGGATGCTTTAAAAAGATTAAAATCTTTCGGTGTTAGTGCTGAGGAATTAAATGAATTAAGATCCCAGAAAAGGATTAATTTAGCTTATGGTCCGTATGTAAAAAAAGCAGATCTCAGTAGTATAAGAATGCAAAAAACACCAGGATTGGGTGTGAGATAGGCTTTTAAAATCTTTTATTATTTCTTTTTTATGTTAGTAATAAATAGCTCTGAACCAATAGGCTATATGCATCCTGTAGAGTGGCATAGTGTTCTGCAACCTGAATTGGTTAATAATTCTCTAGGTTATTTTATGGCTGTAAATTATTTGTATCCTAATGGTGATATAATTAGAGGCCATGATTTGAGAAGATATACAACTTTAAGGGATAAAAGATCATTCTTTCTTTTAAAGGGTATTATTGACAGATCTTTAGAGAATGAATTTTTTACAACTTCTTTTATTTTAGGACCTATTTTAAATAAACATTTTGCACCTCATTTAATTGATCCTTCTGAATATTCTTATGCTAGGGTTTATAGAACTGAGAAACATAGACGAGGGGGTTATCTTCCGATAGTGTCTGAGATAGTTTTGGGTGAATTGGGGGATGAAAGGGAAATATGTATTGATTCCTCTAAAAAAAATATTACATTAGTTCAATGGGCAAAAAAATGGTTTCTTGGGATTGAACAAACTAGTATTGAAGAAAGGATTTTAAATTTGAAACCAAATATTTAAATATAAACTCTTAATTCTAATCAATAATGCTCCGTTAGTGTAGTCCGGTCAATCACGCGGCCCTTTCGAGGCCGCAACCCGGGTTCGAATCCCGGACGGAGCAATTATGGTTTTATCATACCATGTGCGTCTTTATAAGTGTCATAAATAGCAGTGCATAAACCTTTGGAGGCATTCTCAACTGCGTTTAACATAGTTTTATCTATGTATTCATTGGTAATATCATCTCTAGTTAATCCTGTTAATTTTTTAAATTCATCTTTAGTGTATTTAAAAGGTGCAATAATTCCATCCTTAAATCCATGCCATATAATACTAAATGGGTTCTCATATCTTACTTTTTTGATTTTTTCAATATCCTCATCTTTTTTCTTTGGTTCATTGATAACCTCATCGATATCTGTTTCTAAGGCTTGCAATCCAATACCTAGATACTCTTCTATTACTTTTAAAATCTCATTTCTCTCTGCTTGCTCTAATGCTTTTAATTCTAAATCATCAATACCATAACCACTATAAAGGATATCAACTCTTCCGCCTTGTATATAATGTCTTCCGCCTTGTCCTTGAACTACTTGTGGCAGGGTCCTAAATTTTAAATCAATTTTTAATACAGCATAATATTTTCTATCTATTTTATACTTTTTGAAATATGGATTTATATCTGTTACTTTTAATTCTGTTTTTCCTCTTAAAGAAAGATCCATAGTCATATTACTAAATGCACTTACTATGTGAGCAGAATTTGTATCCTTCATTCTTAATTTTTCAGCTGCCTTCAAATATGGCATGACCCATGTAGAATACAATTTAAAGGTACCATATTGCGATTTTAAATATGCTTTCTCAATATCGTATCTAGTCCTTAATTCCTTTTCACTAACAGCAGCCCATTGTTCGAATTCATTCAATTTCATTGTTAAAATATTCTTAATCCTTTGATTTAAATCAAGATTTTTTACTTGTTTAACATCATCAACATAAAAAAATGCATCTCTTAATGTTACCATTTGTAAATCTTGTGCCATGCTATTAACACTGCCCCTTCCCTTTTTAATATCTACATTATCCATCCACACACCTTTTAAAGAATACAAGCCTATCTTTTTATCTTCATTATCCTCAGAATGGATTTGATCGTAGTATTTCAACCTCATTTTAAATTCTTTTAAATCATACAATATATTTAAAATACTTTTAACAACTTGATTTATTGCACCTAAATACTCCATGGCTTTGGCCTGCATTTGCGTCATTCTTGCACCCATCTCTCCGTAATAAGCACCAGTTACTGAGGCTTCATATCCTTTTTCTTCTTTTTCTACACTTAAACCCAATGCCCCAACATCGCCCATAAAATCTAAAATCCAAAAATAAATTGGTTCTAAACCCTCATTTAATGAATCATAAATCATTTCTCTTTTAATAAACGCACACTTATCAGTAATTAAGTTATTCAATTTAGTGTTTAATTTAGAATTATATTCTTCATATGCTTTAGTTAATAAATACCCTTTAATAGCCTTTCTTTTAGCATAATTATCCTCATAGGAATCTATATGTTCTTCTACCTCTTTCCATGTTAACATTATTAATCCTACACAAAATTTATATTTAAAACTTACTAAAAAAATTAATGAAGAAATCCCATATTTTCTTATTTTTTTCTCTTTTAGCTCTTGACTTAATTACAAAACATCTACTAGTAAATAAAATTATAATAATTAATAAATATTTATTACTCAATTATCAAGAAAATACAGGTATTGCATTTTCCCTTTTAAGAAATCAAAATTTTTTTATAATTATAATTACAATATTCATTATAGGTTTTCTAATATATTACTATAAAAATAAAAGGTGTCAATTAGGAATAATATTTATATTAGCGGGTGCTATTGGCAATTTAATTAATAGGATACATCTAGGTTATGTTATAGATTTTATTCAAATTTCAATATGGCCTGTGTTTAATCTAGCAGATGTTTTTAATATAATAGGTATAATAATCTTATTTTCAAAATTAAAATCATAATTCTTTTTCCAAAAGGTTTAATATGCATCCATCTAAATCTTCTTTAAAAAGTAATAAATAATCTAAACTAGTACTTAATTCTTTGTTTACTCTTAATAACTTAAATCCTTTTGATGAAAAGTAAAATCCTTTGTTAGTAAGGTCAAATGAATAATAGCCTTGCATTGCAAAGATAATATTAAATTCTTTAAGCCATATAATAGAATAGACTTGTTCATCAAAACCAAGATTAAAAGAATAGCATAGATTATTTATATTTTCTAAAAAATATATTTCGATTTCCATAGAAATTTAATATTTAAAAATTATATTAAGTCTTCTATAATCTTTCTTATTAATTTTGCGTCTGCTGTGCCTTTTGTTTCTCTCATTACTAAACCTACTAAAAAATTTATTGATTTGTGATTTCCATTTTTATAACCCTCAACAACCATTTGATTGGTTAAAATAATTCTTTTACAAATTGTTTCTAATTCAATATTATTTGTCATTATTTCTAGGTTATTTTCTTTAATATATTTTTTCACGTTAATATCAATATCACCTAATTTTTCCATTAATTTCTGTCCTGTTCTTTCAGTAATTTTTTTTTCTAAAATTAATTCAACAACATCCTTTAAATTTTTATGAATAAATGTTTCATCTAATTCCTTTTTCATATAGTTTAATATTCTAGGAACTTCTCTTCTAATCCATTTGGCTAAAAATAGTTTGTTCTTTATATTTATGTTTTCAAATAGATTAGCTAATTCAAAATCATTAGCTATTACTTCAGCATCGTCTTTACTTAAACCTACTTTTGTGTATCTAATTCTCTTTTCTTTTGGTAATTCCGGTAGTTTAAGCCCCTTGAGATATTTAGCAGTCTCAACGGGTACTAGATCAGTATCAAAGATATAACCATAATCATCCTCTTGTTCTTTATATCTTTGAAAATTAGTTTTACTTCCATCCCACCCTCTAGTTTCTTGTTTAACAATTGGTTCACCGTCATTTAATAATTTTCTTTGTCTTGTAATTTCATATTCTATTGCCCTTTGAATATCCTTAAAACCTGAGACGTTTTTTATTTCAACTCGTGAACAGCCAGCAATATTTACATTTAAATCAGCCTTAACAATTCCTTCTTTAATATCATAAATCTGCAAATATTTTAATACTGTTAATAAATACCTCATAAATAACCTAGCCTCTTCTGCTGAATGCATATCTGGCTCTGTAACAATCTCACATAAGGCATGGCCA
>JAGVZW010000001.1 GCA_018302235.1 Candidatus Woesearchaeota archaeon | reverse complement strand
GTTGGTTCTTTGGTTTTAGTTAGTGATAATCCTTATGAAATAAATCTACCAGTTGTTGTGACTGTAGATGGAGATGCAAGTATTTTAGAGGTTAGTTTGGATTTAGATAGAATAAATTATAATATTGGTGATGATTTAAAATCTCAGATAACAATAAATGAGGATGCTGATTTAAGGTATTTTATTAAGGATTTGACTGGAAATGTTGTTTATGAGGGTAATGATAGTGTAGATGGGGGGAGCTTTGTTAAGTTATTGAGTGATTTGGATTTAAAAGAAGGGATATATGTTTTTGGTTTAGAGGCGACTAGGGATGGAGAATATGATAGTGATAATAAATTATTTGTTATAGAAAAAAGTGGTTTTAAGATAAATGGTTTGTATTTTAATATTTTAATTTTATTTTTATTGATGATAATATTATTTATTTGGTTGAGAAAGAGAAGGGTTTTTTTGATGAAGAAAAAGATAAAGATTAGTAATAAAATTATAGGATTCTAAAATATGATTAATCTGTTAAAAGGGTATTTTTATGATATTAACTTTGGCGGGTGTTTGGATAATCTTTATAAATTATATAAAATATATTTTTATGCATATGAAAAAAGGTTGGCTGTTTGCTGGAATAACTATTATCTTTTTGATAATAGGAATAGTTTTTTATTTTGGTGCGTATAAGAGGAATGATTATAGTTTGAATGCTGTTAAATATTGTTATGGTGTTTTGAAGGATAAATTCTACGGTGTTTATGTAAGGGTTTTTATGGATAAAAATAATAGGTATTTGGATGTTAATGAGGTTCTTGTTAAGCTTATGATAAAGGAGGGAGAGAATATAGAGAAAAATATTGGTGTGCGTAATTTAGGATTTGATTCTTTGTTTGTCAGGGTTGATGATACTTTACAGGATGTTGTTCTCGATAGAAGTGAATTTGAATTATTTGATCAAGCAAACATTAAATTAAATTTTACTGGCACTTCTAAGGGGGTTTATGTTGGAAGATTGAATTTTAGGGTTAATGATGATGAGATATATTTGCCATTAATATTTGAGGTTGAAACAAAGAATGTTGATTTTGATGTAAATATTGATGTGGCTCCTGAATATACAATTTCTGAACCTGGTGAGCAAGTAATATTAACTGTGCGTTTGTTTAACTTAATTGGAGAAAAGAGGAATGTAGATGTTGAATATAGTTTAGTAGATACTGATGGGATTAGTTACTACAGTGAAAAGGAGAGTTTAATAGTTGGAGAGGATATTGGTTATGATAAGTCTTTAATGTTGCCTGAGAATTTACATTATGGTGAGTATGTTTTTGTGGTTAAGGTGACTTATGAGGATTCTTTGGGTGTTGGCACTTATCTTTTGTATGTAGATAGGGATGATCAAAGAGATACTTATTATGATGTGATTAAAGAAAATTGGATGAATTTAGTTGTTTTGTTTATTTTACTTGTCTTTGTTGTTCTTGTTATTTTTTCATATAGAAGATCTTTAGTATAGGTAGCAGCTATTTAAGCTTCCCGTTCTTGAAAACAGTACAACTTAAATCGGAGATTTGCTTGACTTCTGTGTTCGAAATGGGTACAGGTATACCAAATCCCTATGGCCGCTTGTATTTAGTGATTGATAAGGATTTATAAGTTTTTTGTTTTTTTAAAAAATTGTAAATATCTTGTTATTTAAGATTGAGTTTGCTTAAAAACTTTTATAAAGTGCTATGTCTTTTTTAATATATGCATAGAAAACGCGTTGGGAATAGGTATTATTATTATACTACAGTGCGAAGGGGTAAGTCAACTAAGAGTGTATATTTGGGAGTGACTAGATCAACAGCTTTAAAGAAAATAAAGAATATGGGTTCTAAGAAAGAGTTATTTAGTTTTAATAGAACAAAGAGATTTGTTTTTTGTTTTTTGTTTTTTGTTTTTTTGTCCATGCTATTTTTTTTAGTTATGTATTTTATGAAGGATATAAATATTACAGGCAGGGTTGTTTTAGATGTGGATGATAAATTATCTACTAATGCTTATATGGTTATTGATGGTGAGCGTTACGAAATTCCTATTGAGTTAATTAAGGCTGAGAATGGGGGATGGTATTATAATTTAAATGAGATAGATGTAGGGGATTTGAGATTGGAAGAAGGGGTGCATTTAATTGAGATATATGATGGTAATAGGCTTGTTTATTCAGATGTTGTTGTTATATGAGGTGGGAATTTGAAATATGAAATATTTTTTGTATTATTATTTTTAATTATGGGAGTTAATGCTGAAATATATAGGTGTTTTAGTTTGGAAAATAATGGATATGTTGTAGGGAATAACTTTGATTTTAGCATTAAACATATTTGTCCAGGTCAATTGCAATATAGTGTTAAGGATGATTTAGGAAATTATCATAATAATTTTATATTAGAGATAAATGATGAGATTAATATAAATATTGATTTACCAAAAAAAGAGTTATATTATTTTGATTCTTTATTTATTGATAATGGGGTTGAAAGGGTTATTGTACCTGTATTGGTTATAAATCGTGTTAAAGATGATAAGGATATTAATATAAATTTTGTTGATGGTAAACTTGAATTAATGTTATTTAATTATGGTTCACCAAAGGAGCTTGATCTTAATTATTATATTTATAATGATAATGGTGATCTTTATGGGTCTTTCAGTGATGTTATTTTTGTTCAAGACCAGAAATTATTTTATAAAGATTTGAATTTAAGGGGGGGTGATTATTTTATTGTTGCACGTATAGATAATTTAGTTGAAGCAGTATATATAACAGTTCCTATGAATGAAGATTTTAATTTTCAATTTTATTTAATTTTGAGTGGATTTTTTATTTTTGGTTTTATTATGTGGTTTGTATTAAGAAGACCAAGGGTTGTTAAGGAATTAAATAGGAGGCATAGATTTGAATTAAAGGGTTATATAAAGAAGGGATATGATAAGGATAGGAAAGAGCTTTTGAATATGAAAAAAGATATTTTGAGGATGATTAAAAGCGGTTATAAAAGGATGGATATTAAAAAAAAATGCTTAAGTAAGTATAATAAAGATATAGTAGAGGATATTTTTAATAGATTGAAATGAAATATAAGAAAGAGAGTATGATTGCTAGGATAGGGGAGGTTTTTAATAAAAAGTTAAATGAAATAGATACAATGGAGGCTAGAGAGAATGAAAGGTATAAAATATCTTTGAAACGGATTAAGATAGCACATGATAAAGAAAGAGGGGATTTAGAGTTATTATTTTTGAAGAAAAAATCTTTTTTAGATTATCATAATCGTGAGGCTTTTGATAAAACTAATGATATGGGGGATAACAGAATAAAAAAGTTAACTGGTTTGAGGAGAATTAAGTTGCTATTTAAGGGATTTTTTGGGAGAAATGAATTAAAAGATAATAATGGACTGAAAGAAAGGCTTGATTTAATTGAAGATGGATTGGATGATAAGCTTAATTTATTAAAATCAATGAGGGATGAGAGAATAGGGGTGTTGATTAGACAAAGAGATACTTTATTGAGGGAAAAAGAAGATATATTGCATAATTATAAGAGATATATACATGGGAGGATGAATTTATTAGAGAAAAAAATTAATGATTTGGAGAAGAAAGATATTAGTTTAGTTTGTGATGAAATCAGAAAAAGAAAAAGATTTGGGATGGAGTTCAGGAGAATTTTAGATAAACATAAAAAAAATATTAAAGATGATAGGCTTGATTTGTCTGCAATTAAATTTAAGAGGATAATTGATGAGCCTTTAAATGAAGATGAATTAAAAAGACAATTAGAGATAGCTAAAAAGGATTTAGAGATTTTTAGAGGGAGAATACGTGTATATTCTAAAAGGACTGATAAGCAGATTAAAAATACTGAACGTTTTTTAGATAATTTGGAACAAAAGAAGTTAGGTAGTCTGAAAAAAAGTGGGCCCACTGCGATTTGAACGCAGGACCTCCCGATTTCTTAGCTGACTTATCAGTTTCACCATTTTAATGTACGGGTGCTCCAGCCAGGCTAAGCTATGGGCCCATAATTAATGGAAAAATGGAGATTTTATAAACTTTTCTTATGATTTTTAAGGTTCTATTCTATCAATAACAGCATTTATTATTAAAGGTAAAGCTATTGTAACATCGCAGATAACATCAATGAATCTTGCTTTTTCGTTTAATTTTCCCCAACTTATGCCTTCTCTTAATTCAGCACCAGAACTACCGCCTGATTCTGGTCTATCTGTTGTTATTTGAATTCCATAACTTGCTCCATCTTTCGGGCTAAATTGCATTGCTTGTTGAATAAAATTTTTTGGCAAGCCACCACCCAAGTAGAATACTCCGGCTTTTTTACAGGTCCATGCAATATCTAATATTTCTTTTAAATCATTGAAAACATCAACCTTGATTTTTTTATTTTTATTTAATTGATTCCATACCATTAAACCTATCCCAGAGTCGCTTATACCTGGACAAAAAATGGGAATTTTCTTTTCATAGCATATTTTTAAAATACTTCTTTTTTTTGTAAAATATCCTATTTTCCATAAGAATTCTTTAATATTATATTCACCTGTAAAATCGTTTTCATTGAAGAATTTTTCTAGATCAGCGTAAACATCATTTTTCATAAAAGAATCATATATCCTGTCTATTCCTTTTTTATTTAATTCATTGTCATCTATTAGATGGTGGCCTTGGTAGTGATTGTGACCTAAGGCTTCAATTAAATCATGTGTCAATGTTGCACCAGTACAAACAAAGACGTCTATCCATTTTTTTTCTAAGATTGAGATTAATAGTTCTCTTTGTCCGCCTGGAATTAAAGCACCAGCAGCACCTAAAAAAACAGTACATTCTTTATCTTGAATCATTTTTGTAAAAATATCTGCTGCTTCTCCTATTCTTCCAGCACCCATTACTCCAATATTTTTCATGGCTAGAACAAGGTCGTTTACAAGCATATTTTTTTTTATTTCTATTGGTACAATAGGTTTTAATTCCATAAAGCATGGGGTTTAGAAAGTATTATAAAACTTATTATAAAAAAATTAAATAATTATGGTTGCTGATTTTTCATCTTTTTCTTCGTCAAAATTTGTGATTAATGCTTCTGTTGTTAAAATCATTGCAGATATTGATGCGGAGTTTTGAAGTGCGTTTCTTACAACCTTTGTAGGATCTATAACGCCAGCTTTGAAAAGATCCTCATAGATGTCTTTTTTTGCATTGTATCCAACATTTTCATTGGTTTCATATTTTAAATAAGATAATACATCTGCACCTTCTTTTCCAGCGTTTTTTGCTATTTGTCTGATTGGTTCTTCAAGAGCTCTTCTTACTATATTTATCCCTATTTGTTGATCATTTTCGAGTTTTAATTCATTTAGAATAGATATTGCCTTAAGAAGAGTAACTCCACCACCAGCTATGACACCTTCTTCTACTGCTGCTTTTGTAGCATTGAGCGCATCATCAATTCTCATTTTTTTTTCTTTCATTTCTGTTTCTGTTACGGCTCCAACCCTGATAACCGCTACTCCACCGCCAAGTTTAGCTAATCTTTTTTTAAGATCTGTTTTTTTATACTCGGTGTCTGCAAGCTTTATTTGAGATTCAATTAGATGTTTTCTTGTTTCTAATGTTTTTTTTCCACCTTTACCTTCTACAATAATTGTTTTTTCATTATCTACTTTTATCTTTCTTGCATTCCCTAGCCAATCTGCAGAGAAATGTTCAAGTTTCATGCCTTTATCTTCTGAAACAACTTTTCCACCTGTTAATGTGGCTATATCTTCGAGTATTTCTTTTTGTTCATCGCCGAATCCTGGGGCTTTTACTGCACATACTTTTAATGCTCCTCTTATTATGTTGAGTATTATTGCGGTTTGTGCTTCACCATCTACATCTTCAGCGATAATAAACAAAGGTTTTCCTTCTCTTGCAACCATCTCTAATATTGGCACTAATTCTTTCATTGAAGATAATTTTTTATTTGTGATAAGAATGTATGGGTCTTCTTGTTCGCTAATCATTTTTTCTTGATCAGTTGCCATATATGGTGAGATAAATCCTCTGTCAAACTGCATTCCTTCAACTACTTCGCATTCTGTTTCGGTACTTTTTCCATCTTCAACTGTAATAACACCATCATTACCTACTTTTTCCATGGCGTCGGCAATAAGTTTTCCAATATTTTCATCATTATTAGCTGAAATTGTAGCTACTTGTTGGATTTTTTCTTTATCTTTTACATCAACACTTTTACTTTTTAGGTATTCAACTACTTTAGCTGTTGCTATTTCAATACCTCTTCTGACCTCTATAGGATTTGCTCCAGATGTTATATTTTTTAATCCTTCTGAGACCATACATTGTGTTAATAATGTTGCAGTGGTTGTTCCATCTCCAGCATTATCTTGTGTTTTACTTGCAACTTCTTTAATGAGTTTTGCTCCTATATTTTCAAATTTATCTTTAAGAGCGATTTCTTTCGCTATGGTTACACCATCATTGGTGATTAGTGGGTGACTTGATTTATCTAGGACAACATTTCTACCTTTTGGACCCAATGTTATTTTTACTGTATTTGCTACCTTATCAATACCCCTAAGAAGCGCTTGTCTTGCATATTCATCGAACATAATTTGTTTTGCATCTGTCATTTTCTTCTACCTCACTCAATTTTAGCTAATATATCTTTAAAATCAATAAAGATGTGTTTTTCCCCATCAATTTCTATATCTTCAGAGCTATATCCTCCATAAAGTATTTTATCCCCCGGTTTTAGAGGTAATTCTGTTCCATCTTTATAATATCCAACTGCAACAACTTCACCTTCTTTTCTCTCTTCTTTTGTTGATTCAGGGATATATATACCACCCGCGGTTTTTTCTTCTTTTTTGTACTGTTTAATAAGTATTCTTTCTCCCATAGGTTTTATTTTCATTTATACCACTACCCAACATGATGAATTAATATATTAAATTCAGTAATCAACATTTATTTAAATTTTTCGTATTTTAATGATATAATCACAATAAAAATTGATTAGTTTCATCTTTTAACAATATTTAAATATAAAAATAATTTCTAAGAACATAGAATCTTTTAAGAATTGTAGATGAAATAGATAGGAATCTTGGATTTAAAAATAGAAAATAATATTTTATCCCTTGGTTTCGTTGTATACTATAATAGAATTTAAATCATAAATATAACCTTTTTGATTTGGAAAGTCAAATCTATATGCTGGAAGCAATTTTGTTTGTATTTCGGTTGATTCTTCTGGAAATTCAAGTTCTGCGTTTTCAATGATTACGAGATAGCGAATTGTTCTATTGAATGGGTGCCAATATAAAATTTTTTCTTCTAATCTTGACGGCCTACCTATTTGTTCTTTAAATGCTGTTTTAAAGCCATAATTTTGAATGTCTTCTTCTTGTCTAGTGTAATAGTACATAATGTTCCCATAACCGTTTGGTTCGAATGTTTCTTCTTCTTTTAAAATTTCATTTAGTTTATTTGCAATTGGTTTGACTAAGAAGCTGTTATATTTGATTAGATTACATTCTTCTTTAAAAAATGGACAAACTAATGGATTTGTAATAGCGAATTTTGGGATTTGTGTGTATGAATTATAAGAACCTAATATAATTAATACTATTAAAATAAGATAAAGGATTATTTTTGAATGTATTTTAAATTTATTTAATAAAGAATATGCTTTATTTGAAAATGTTAGACTTAAAATTGGTGCTATTAAGATTAATAATAAACTTAGTCTTGGTATTTCGTCTGTTATTGGTTTAGACAATAGAATTGTTATTATGTATAAAATAAATAAGCTTAAAATGAATGTTTCTTCTTTTGTTTTATCTTTCTTTTTGATTAATAAATAACAAATATAAAAAGAAAATAAAAATGCAATTGTTGTGATAGGATCCATTTGTAGGATTATTTTTTTAATTCCTTCGTAAAATGTTGGATTGAATCCTTGTCTAACATTTCTTGGAAATAAAAATGCTTGTTGTTTTATGACTTGAATTAGTGTTGTTAATGAGAATTTAAATATAGGCCAAAAGGCTATGTTAAAGGCAATTATAGATCCAAGAATTATTTTTATCAATGGTTTTGTATTTCTTTCTTCTGTTTTTTTTATTTTAATGTTTAGTTTATTTAAGAGTGAATGTAGGTGGTTGTTTACTTCTTCTTTATATTTTAAATATAATATTGCAATAAAGAACGGAATAAATATTCCTGATGTGAATTTTGTTGCGAAGGCTAGTCCTATGAATATGCTTGAAAGTATAAAGTAAGTTAATTCTTTTTTTGATGATTTTTCTATTGAATATGCTTTCCAGAGGAATAATAAATTACAAGTGATAAAAAACCATTGAATAATATCTGGGTGAATGAATCTACTAAGCTCTAAAATTGATGGGTAAAACGAAATAAATGAGATCATAAATAGTGATGAAGGTTTGTCTAGAAGTAAGATTGCTAGAATAATCATCGTTATAAGAAATAGTAGGCCGAATATATACATTGGGAGATGACAATAATTATCTGCATTTACGAGTTGTTTTCCAATTAATTCTGGTCTTCCGACTAGGAATCCTGGTTGTATTTCAGAAACTCTTGAGAAGTCTTCTTGAGACATTAAACAAAATTTTCCAATTATAAGGTGACTTAATCCTGGTTCAGCTGTTCCGGATAATCCAGGATATATTGGGTAGGGATAATACCATAGAAGGGCATGAGGTACAACACCTACATCATCACTCCAGTATTCTACTGAAGAATAATTTGAGAACCTTACTATTATTGCTAAAAGAAGAATTATTATAATACAAAATAGATATTTTTTATCTTTTAATTTTATTTTTAAGTCATCTCTTATTGTTGTCATACTTTAATACTAGATCTTTTTTTTAAAAATATATGTATTTTTATTTAGTTCTTTTTTAATTTTAAATGTTTTTGTGTTTATAGGAAAATATAACTATAATTGCCCATAAATAAGATATTGTCAATAGGATAATTAACATACTTGTTGCTATATTTGTTGGAATGCCTATTTTTGAGTAAAGTGCTACACTAATTAGTTCTCTTATACCTAACCCAGATAATGTAAATGGTATGAGCGAAACAATAACCATCATTGCGTTTATTATAAATATATAATATAAAGGAATGGAATTACTTAAAGAAAGAAATATGAAATATACTGTAAAACTTGTTATACACCATTTTAGAATGGTTAATAAGAAGTTCAATAGAAGAAAATGAAATTTTTTTTTAATAATTAAAAATAATGTTTTTCTGAAGCCTTGAAAATAATGAGCAAAATTTCTTAAAATATATCTTACAAATAAATTTTTTAAATAATCGTTTGATATTAAAAATAATAGAATTATTATTGTTGAAATAAATGAAAATAATAATGTTAAGAATATTTTCGGATAAAATATATAAAATCCAACTAAAGAAATTATAGATAAACTAACAAATGTAATTAACTTATCAATTAATATTATTGCTAATGCTTCACCTGATGGAATTTCTTCTTTTTTTAAATGATAAACTATTGAGAATTCTCCAATTCTACTTGGCGTAAATAATGCTAAAGCCCATGAATATAAAACATAATTAAGTAAAATTTTATATTTTAATTTTAAATTTATTGCTTTAAGAAGTATTTTTATATTTAGTGTTGCTAATAAAGAGTCAGATAAAAAAGTAATAATTAATGGTAATAAATATATTGGATTTATCGATTTTATAGTATTTAATATATTATATATACCTACTTTGTAAAATAGAATAAATAATATAACTAATCCAAAAAGTAGTTTTATAGTCCAGATTAGCCAAGTTTTTTTTGACATTATATTTTTGATTTTAATGAATTTAAAAAAGTTATCTTGAATATAAATAAGATTTTTTTTAAGTATATTGAATTTTTTTATATATATTTTTAAATACATTTGAATTTAATAAGGATTTACATTAAAAAAAATATGAAAAAAATATTAGTAACAGGTGGTAATGGTTTTATAGGAGGATATTTAATTAAAAAATTAACTGGATTTTATGATATACATGTTTTGGATGTTGAAACGGATATTACTAATGAAGAAAATGTAAGAAAAAAAATTTATGATGTTGAACCTGATGTTGTTTTTCATTTTGCTGGTTATATTTATAGTGAAGATTTTTTAAAAGCATATCGTGTAAATTATCTTGGGACAAGAAATTTAATTTTGAGTTTAGGAGATATAAATCGGTTTATTTTTATGAGCACTGCGGCTGTTTATGGAAATATTGATGTTCCTTTTAAAGAATCTGATAAAATTAGACCAAATACTATTTATTCTTGGTCAAAAGCATGTGCAGAGCAGTTATGTATCGATGAATTGTTAAAAGGAAAACCTTTTACAATTGTTAGGGGGAGTCTTGTTTATGGTCCTCAACAGAAGGCTAATTTATTTATACCCGTTGCATTAAAATCATTATATGGATGTGAAATGAGAATCTCTTCTAATGGAGAACAAACTAGAGATTTTTTGTACATCGATGATTTATGTGATGCTTTGATTATGCTCATTCGTAGTAATGTTAATGGAATATTGAATATTGGTTCAGGACAAGAAGTTGAACTTAAAAAAGTTATAGATTTAATGGAAAGAATTAGTGGTAGAAAAGCTAATGTAGTATATGATCCTAAACAAAGAGAAAATGATGTATGTAGGTATTATCTGGATATTGATGGAGTTAAAAGTTGTTTAGATTGGGTACCACAAATGTCTTTAGAAGATGGATTAAGAAAAATAATTGAATATGGAAAATGAAAAAAATTCAGTATTGATAGTAACTACTACTTTTCCTAGATATGAAAATGATTTTTGGGCAAATTTTTTGTTAAATTTAGTTAAAAATTTATCTATAAATGTAAAAGTTATTGCACCACATTTTCCTAATGGAAAAAAAACTGATGTTTTAGATAATGTTAAAATTGAGAGATTTAAATATTTTTTTAATAATTTAGAAACGTTAGCTTATGGAGATGGAATTGCTATTAATATTCAGAAGAAAAAATCTCTTTTGTTTTTAGTTCCATTTTTTTTTGTTTCTTTTCTTATAAAAATAATTAAGGAATATAGGAAAAGTGATATTATTCATGCACAATTGGCACCAGCAGGTCTAGTTTCAGTTATTGCAGGAAAATTTTTTAGGGTTAAAAAGCCAATATTAACTTCTTTTTATGGAAATGATGTTGTTCATTGTGAAAAAAATAAATTGTTATATAATTGTTTATTTAAGGAAGGAAAATTATTTTTTGTACTTGGAGAAGATATGAAGAATAGTTTAATTAAAATAGGATGTAAGAAAGAAAAAATAGTTATTTTTCCATTAGGAGTTAATATTGAAGAATTTAAAGTTAAAAGAATATATGGAAATGAAATTAAATTTTTAATAATTGGTAGGTTTATAGAAAAAAAAGGAATTGAATATGGAATATTCGCCTTTAATGAATGTTATAAAAAATATAAACATATTTCTATGAGAATAATTGGTACAGGTGGTTTAATAAATAAATATAATGAATTGCTTAAAGAATTGAAATTAGAAAACGTAATTAAAATAGAAGATAGTTCAAAATTTAATAAGCCCAGGGTTGAATCAATAATGGCTTATAAAGAATGTGATGTGTTTGTTTTATCGAGTATTACTGCCAGTAATGGGGATAAAGAGGGTACTCCTGTTGTATTAATGGAAGCTCAGGCAGCTGGTATGCCTTGTATATCTACCTTTCATTCAGATATTCCAAATGTTGTTTTAAATGGAAAAACAGGATTTTTAAGTAAAGAAAAAGATTATCTTGATATGAGTAAAAATATGATGAAATTAATTGAAGATAAAGATTTGATGATTAAAATGAGTAAAGCAGCAGAAATGTTTATTGAAGAGAATTATAATTTAAAAAAACAAAGTAAAAAATTAGAGACGTATTATTCTTTTTTTAGTAAAAATATCCAAGATGGACTTAACTGTGATAAAAAATTATCTAATGAACAGGGGAAAAATGAAATAATCTTAGAGTAAAAATTATATTCTTTATCTAAATTAAATTTATTTTGGTTTCTTAAAATGTCTAATGTTAAATTCTTTATTTTAAATTTTGAAGTTAATTTTAATATTGAGTTGTAACTTAATGGATAAATATCATAACTTCTTTTTTTTATTAATTGCATATATATGTTTGCTAGATTTTTAGGTAACCAAGATAAGAATGGTAATTTATAGTGGGCTTCAAAAAGTGCATATTTGTTTGGTGTGGAGAGATAACAAAAACCTCCTTCTTTTAAACATCTATATATCTCGGATAAATGAATATTGGCTTTATTAACATGTTCAATTACTTGATTGGATATTATGATGTCAAATTCTTTATCTAAAAAAGGTAAAATTTCATCTTTTACTAAAATAAATTTATAATTTTCTGTGATGGTCCTTTCATCAATCATATCAACAGAAGTAACAATATGATCTTTTGATAAATAATTTGCTATAATTCCAGAACCAGTTCCTATATCTAAAATTTTTACTTTATTTTTTGTTATTGTATCTAAAACCGATTTTATTTTTTTGGCTTTTATTATGCGTTTTTTATAGTCTAAATCCGCATGTGATAGGAATTTATTCATATTATAATCCTGGAGAGTTTAATAACTTCATTTTTAGTAAATATTTTACACCATTTATATTTCTTTTTAGATCTTGTTTGTTTTTTAATGATTTAATTATATTTTTTATATAATTGTATCTGAAATAAAATTGTTTATATGCTGATTTTTGAAGTTCTATTAATTCTTCTTTATTCTTATATCCTTCTGGGAGATAAACTGGAAAAAAACTTGTATATTTATCCCATTCTATATTTTTATTACCTTTATCTAAGAATTCTTTGTACAATTTAGTTCCTGGGTATGGTGTGGTTAGACAGAATATCGCATAATCTAGATCTAACTCAATAGCAAAATTTATTGTTTTTTGTCCTAATTCTGGTGTTTCTCCAGGTAATCCAAGCATAAATGAACCTCTTGCTTTTATACCAGCTTCTTTAGTCCATTTTATAGCATTTCTTATTTCTTCAAGTGTTTGTCCTTTTTTTAAGTCATCTAATAATTTTTGGTCACCAGACTCTAAACCATAAAAAATATTCCAGCAACCAGCTGATGCCATTATCTTTAGTATTTTTTGATTAACATAATTTACTTTTGCACAACAAGTCCATGTTAAATCAAAATTTTCTTTTTTTAAACTTTCACAGAATCTTTGAACCCAATTATTATCTACAACAAATTCATCATCCCAAAAATATATTTCTCTTATTTTATAATTGTCTATTAAGTATTTTATTTCTTCTATTACTCTTTCAACACTATTTCTTCTATAATGGCTATGTAATTCTCCAGATTCTGAACAAAATTTACATTTATTATAAGCGCAACCCCTGGATGTTATTATATTGGTTATAGGTAGTCGATTATATTGATTTGGTACTTGGATGTATTTTTTCATTTTAAAAAATTTTCTTGATGGTATTGGAATTTCATCTAAGTTATAAATTTGTGATCTTTTTTCTGTTTCAATGATTTTTTCATCTTTTCTAAAGAATATTCCTTTTATATTTTCTTTAGGGAGATTTTTTTCAAGAGCATTAATTAACTCTGGAAGTGTGTGTTCTCCTTCCCCAAATACAATGTAATCTATTTCTTTATTTTGCTCTAATGTTTCTTTAGGAAATAAACTAACATGGGGACCGCCACAAATAATAGGTAAATTTAGATTTTCTTTTATTAATTTTGAAAGCTTGAATGCTTCAGTTGCTAGTGCTGTAAAAATAGATATACAAATAATTTCTGAATTAAAACTTTTAATTTCTTTTAGAAAATCTTTAGCAGTATATTGTTCAATTTGAAGATCTATTACTTTACATTTGTGTCCTTTCTGTTCTAGAATAGTTGCAAGAATTGCTATACCTAATGGTGGGAAAAATCCAGCGGCTCTTTTCTTTCTTTGTTTTTCATCTATAATACCAAATCCTGGTGTTGGTTCAATAAAAAGAATGTTCATATTTTTTAAAATTATATATTATATTTAAAGTTATTTGCATTTATATATTTTTATTTTTCCGTGTTTTATTATTTCTAAAGGATATGTTTGTGTAGATATAATATAATCACAATTGTTTTCTTTTATTGTTTTTATTTCTATTGGTCCCCTAATCCAATATGTTGTTATAAGACTGGATCTCCATGGTGATTTTTCAATTGTATTTTTTATTTCTGAGTCTTTAGTGTAATTTCTAAGTTGTTCTCTGTCTATTTTATCGTAGTGAAATGTTGCATTTGAGGGAATATTTTTATTTATCCAAATCCCCAGTTGAATTGGTTCTATTGGTTCCCATCTATATTTTGAATCGTATATTGTCATTGTAATGCCTATAGTTGATATTGTTAAAAATATTATTGTAATTGTTAAAAAATTTTTTTTATATTTTATTGAAATTATCGTTATTAAGAATAATATTATTATTAAAATAGATATTATTATCTCGCTATTAATGTTTAATATATATAGAGATGCACCAAACTCAGATAAAGATGTCCCATTAATCGGAAAGAATTTTTGGTGATTGTAAAATAAAATAGGCAATGTTAATAAAAAAATTATACTTAAATATAAATATGATATTTTTTCTTTTGTTGAGAGTGCTAAAATAATTATTGGAGCTAGAAAAATTTCTACATATCTTCCTCTAAGTACTTCTGCAGATTTTATATAAATTGATAAAAAAATTATAAATGGAAAGTAAAGATATGCTAAAATTTCTTTGAACTCTGATTTTTTTTTTATTAATAAGAATATAATTAATGGGGTTGCTGCAAGAATAATATATGCGTTGTTTATGAAAATCCACTTTAAAATTATTAAAAATGATTCTGTTGGATTTACTATATTTATTATTCTTGTAATAGTATCATTTAGGGTGTTTTGTGTATTGGTATTTATTAAATAATTCCTGATTGGCCAGATTATTGAAATTATAGTCCCTATTAAAATAGATAAAATCAATTTTTTTGATTTTTGATTTTTTATTATTCTTTTTAGAATTAATAATGTAATACTAATGATTGTTACAACCCCTATTATTTTGATTAAAGAACATAAACCTAATAAAACTCCAGTAATTAGGATGTGTTTATCTTGTTTTATTAGTATATATAAGAAATATATTGTCAGGAGAAATAAAGGAAAGTAAATATTTTCTGCTAAAGGATAAAATGAAGTTATGACTGAGAACGGAGCTAATGACACTACTATTGCTATTTTATAAGCTTTGTTTTCTTTACTGAATTCTTTTGCTAGTAAATATGCAGGAAAAATAATTAATGTAGCTAAAATACAATTTAAAATTATGACTAAACTTATTATTAATTCTGTATTATTTAAGATGTATATTGGTGAAAGAAGTATTGGATATAGTGGAGGATAAGTTGTAGATGGTTCTCCGAAACTAGAAATTTCTAAATTGTCATGAAAACTTTTTGCGATTTCTAAGTATTCTAAACTATCTGCAAATCCTAATGGAACTTTAATAAATAAGCTAATTATTATTTTTGTTATACAAATTATTATAAATATTATTAATAGCTTTTTTATTATATTTTTCATTATTTTATAATATTTTATTTTTTAAATTATTTGTGTGTCCTTTAAAATATATTTTTCAAATAATCTTTCTGATACCATATTTTAGGATCTTATTTTTTATCTTTAGAATATTTTTATTTTTTGAGTATTTTTTGTCAATTAAATCTAATATTCCTCTGATTGGTCTTTTTTTAATATAAACTTTGAATCCAAATTTATTTCTGATATTTTCTAGTTCTTTTTCTGTTAGATATTTATTCTTTATATTTGATTCTTTAAAGTAGGATTCCGATAATTTTTCTTTTAACATATTTTCATTTTTAGCTAATTCATATATTTCTGTACCATAGAATGCATTGAACAAAGACACTCCTATAAAATCTGGTTGAATTATTTTATTAAGATTAATTGTTTTTTCTATAGTTTTCTTTGTTTCAAATGGTACACCTATCATATTAAATGCATATGTCTTAAGTTTCGCTGTCTTTGCATCCTTAAATGTTTGTATAATTTGTCTATTTGTCATATCTCTTTTAAGTATCTTATTTCTCATTTCTTCGTCACCATGTTCTATTCCAATAGAAACTCTTTGACAACCAGCTTTTTTAAGTAATAAAAAATCTTCTCTTGTAACTGCGTTAACTCTAGCATTTATATAAAATGGTAAACCAATCTTTTTAGGATATATCTTACAAAATTCCCTTATCCTATTTTTGTCTAAAGTAAATGTGTCATCATAAAATTCTATCTCTTTAACCTTATATCTCTTTAATACATCTCTTATTTCATTTATTATATACTCTATAGAATAAAATCGTGTATATTTTCCTTTATATTTATATAAATTTTGTAAGATCTTGTTTATACAATAAGAACATTCAAATGGACAACCTTTTGATGTGATAAATGTTGCTAAGCCCCTATTATGATCGATATATTTTTGGTATTCAAATATTGATCTATCTGGAAATGGTAAATTATCTAGGTCTTCTATCAAATTTCTTATTGGATTTTTTATTATCCCATTAGAGGTCTTATACCAAAAGTTTGGAATTTCAGTTATTTTTTTTTTATTTTGTAGATTATTTGTGAATTCTAAAAAAGGATATTCACCTTCACCAATACATAATCCATTAATCTCCTTTTCTTTTATTATATCTTCGGGAAAAATTGTTGTATGAAATCCTCCAGCAATTATCTTTGCATGTGTATAAGGCTTTATTAGTTTCAATAATCGTATAGCATGTTCTTTGTCGTTTGTTGCAATAGTTATTCCAATTACATTAGGATCAAATCTTTTTACCTTATTTATAATTTCCAATTTAGTCAATTTAAATGTTGTGTCAATTAATTCAACTTGGTGTTTATCTTTTTTTAACAAAGAAGAAATCTGTGCTAAACCATGAGAGATATCTTTAGGTGATTCTACTATGTTAGGATAAATTAGTAATACTTTCATGGTACACATCTTCTATTTGTTTTACAACATTTGATAATTTATATTTTTCAGCTAGTTTTCTATATTTAATTGGATTTGGTTTTTCTATTAATGTCTTTTTTATTAGTGCTGATAGTTGTTTATGGTTATATGTTTCAAATATATATTTTTTATCTATTATTTCTTTGCAGCCAATATTGTTTGATGCAATAACTGGTTTACCTAAAGCCATTGCTTCTATCAATGATTGTGGCATTGCCTCTCTTTTGCTTGGCAGTACAAATAATCTTGAATTATTATATAATTTTATTTTTTCATTTATATCATAAACTGCTGGCCTAAATTCTATATTACTATTAGCTAGTCTTTTTAATTTCTCTAAATAGGCCTTTTCTGATGGTCCAACTAGTATTAATCTTTGATCTTTTAACATATTAAATGCCCTAATTAATGTCTCTAGATTCTTAATTGGGTCAATTCTGCCAAAATATAAAACATACGAACCTTGTTTTACTTTAGTGCTAAAGAAAGAATCATCAACTCCGTTAGGAATATAAACTAAATTATTTAATTTAAATCTTTTTAATATTGTTAACTCCCATTTTGTTATTGCTATTACTTTATTGTATTTTTTTAATATAATTTTTCCTAATAATTGATCATATATTCTTATTAAAATCCTCATTTTTCTAGTTCTTAGATTTCTTTCTAAAAATGGTGCATGTGTTGTTAATATACATGGTTTATTAAAAAATGGAACAATAGTCGAATGAGGATGGCGATATACATGACTATGAATAATATCAGGTTTTAATTCATTTAAAAGGCCTTTAAATGGCCAATAATGTGCCTCAGCTCCAAAATTATATTTTACTTTAAATCTGTGGATATGTATTCCATCTAGATTTTCATATTCTTTTGAAAGCCTATTCGTTCCTTTTATGATATTTGAAGATAATACATGAATTTCATGTTTGTCTTTTAACATTTTAGATAAATTAAATACTGAATTCCAAACACCGCAAATAGATGGATGTGAATAATGACAAAGTATTGCAATTTTCATTTATAATACCTCTCCAATTTTTTTGCGATTTCTTCCCATATAAAATCTTTAGCTTTTTTTTTGTTATATACTTGCATTTTTTTTCTTAATTTTATATTTGTTATTAATTTTTTTAAACAATTAAACAACTGTTCTATATTGTTGTAATCATAAAGTAAGCCGCATTGTGTCTCTACTAGAAATAATGATCCTTCTGTTTTTGTAGCTATAATTGCGTTACTTTGAGCCATTGCTTCTAAGGTGACTATACCAAATGCTTCCCATTCTGATGGAAATATGAATATTTCGGATGATTGTAAGGCAAAAATTTTTTCTTTTTCTGAAATATTTTCAATTATTTTTGTATAATTTTCTAGATTATTTGTTTTTATTATTTGTTTTATTCTTGTCAAATCTCCAGCATCTTTACCCATGATTAAAAAAAGAATGTTTGATTGAATATCTTTTAGTTTGGATAAAATTCTTAAAACCTGATCTATTCCTTTATATTTTTGAATTCTTCCCAGATATGAAATAATAAATTTATCTTCTAGTTTATATTTTTTTATAAATTCATTTGATTTGACTTGTTTTGTTAGTTCTCTTGGAATTCCATTAGGTAAAAATAAAACATCTTCTTTTTTTATTCCGTATTCTTTTAACCATTTATATTGATAAGGATTTACTTCTATTATCTTATCATAGATTTTATTGGTCAATTTTTCTATAAAGGTTATTACTCTTCTAAAGATCCTTTCTTTTTTTGTATAATCTTTTAGTGCCATAAATGGTCCGTGGGGGGTGCAAAATATTTTTGTGTTGCTTGTTAATTTTTTTACTAAAATAATAATATCATGCCAAATAAATCCAAAACCATGTACGTGTAAAATATCTAATTTAAACATTAAAATTTTAAATAAAGACGGATTAAAAGATAAATAATATTTATATCTAAAATATGTTTTTGATCTATGGATATGGATATTATAGATTATCTCTTCTTTTTTTAAAATAACATTATTCTTTCTGTCTGATGTGAAAACATGAATTTCATGGGTTTTGGCTAATTCTTTGGCTAAATAAAAACAATTGTTTTCAGCTCCACCTTCAAATGGATAAAAATATGTAATTAAAAAACCTATTTTCATTGAAAAAATTAGAAGATACAAATTTATTAGTTTATTGCTACTATTTCCTCAATTTTAGAGGAAATAACAATTTGACCAGTTATATTTTGCAGGTCATCAGAAATATGTTTTATATTTATTAATGGATTATGATATGATATAATTCTTCCAGTTATATATCTATTCTTTAATCTAATTTCAACTATTCTCCCGATATATTCTTCATACATTTTACTCAATT
This sequence comes from Candidatus Woesearchaeota archaeon, assembly GCA_018302235.1. Classification (GTDB taxonomy): domain Archaea; phylum Nanobdellota; class Nanobdellia; order SCGC-AAA011-G17; family GW2011-AR18; genus DATDVT01. The sequence goes on along the minus strand of JAGVZW010000001.1, from coordinate 32,798 downwards.
TGATAATATAATGTGTTTATATACTTTACTATTTGGTGGTAAATCAACCTTATAAGAACTTTTTTGTTGTTTTCATGATGGATTTTTGTTTATTTGTAGATACTGAAGCAGATTTTTTTTATAAGGTACATTCCCCTCATTTTTCTAGGGTGGATATGTTGAAATGGCATGGAAATAAGATTCTTGGAAGGGTTGGGAGATATCCGCGGAATAGAAAGGGATTAAAGGGATTAGTTGGGTTTTTTTTAGATAAAAGATTGCCAGTAACTTTTAATATAGTGGGGCATTTGTATTTAAAAAGTTGTAATGGTTTTCCACATTTCGCTGAGGTCAGGCCAAAGGCTGATTGGTTTTTTAAGAAGGATTGGTATTATTGGGATAAGGGGGGGGATTGTTTTATAAGCCCTGGTTTATACTTAGGCGATTTTATTGAAGAAAATATGAAAGTACCGTTTTTTTGTTTGGGTATTCATTCTTTTTCGCATGAGAGTTATACTTTAGAGGATGAAGATGTGATTTTTAAGAGCATTAGGGCTGCTGTAATATCTGCGAGAAATTTGGATGTAAATGTTGAGGTTTTTGATGCTCCATTTAATATGATAGAAGATATAAAAAATCCAGAAAAAATTTTTAATGTTTTGAAGAATAATGGAATTAAGGTAGTTGCTTATTCTGGCAAGGATGATCATTTAAGAAAATTGAGGGAATATAAGGTCAGTAGACCAATTGAAAAATACGGTTTAGTAGCGTTACATATTTCAAATTATGTTGAAGGAACTTTCAATTCTAAAAAAATTAATAATATCTTAAACGATATGGAAAAATATTTAGATAAAAATGTTGTTTATGTTTTAGGAACACATGATTTTACTTGGAGAAATCTGAAAAATATGAAGAGGATTATCGATAGGGTAATGGATTGGGAAAGAAAGGGTTTTGTTAAAATTAAAAAATTTGATGATTATAAGGATCTTATTTTTGATAAAAAAGTAGATTTTAAGATAAAATAATATATATTTTTTGTTATCTAATATATTTTAAATAATTTTTTATTAAAATAGTCATAATGAAAGAATATATTTCAGATAAAGAAGGAATAATTGAATATTATCGAGATAAAAACATAGTTGGAAATTATTCTATAAATAGATTTAGTGATATTTTGGGGAGGGTAATACATAGAGTTCAAATTGAATATATAAATAAGATAATTGTGGATAATAATGTTGATGTTTTGTTAGATCTAGCATCTGGACCTGCGAGGATAAGTCAGGATATTATGGGTTTTAAACAGGGTGTTGCATTAGATTCAAGTATGCCAATGTTAGACATTGCTAGGCAATTGTTAGACAAGAAGAGATGGATCATTTTAGAGGGGGATGCTTTTGATCTGGGTTTTGAGGACAATCTGTTTGATATGATCTATAGTTTTAGGTTTATAAGGCATTTTAAAAGGGAAAGAAGAGAGGAATTATATAAAGGGCTGTTTAGGATATTAAAACCAAATGGAATATTGATTTTTGATGCTGTAAATTATAATAAGGCTTATTCTGTACGAAAAATGGTTGGGAGATATAATATTTATGATGAATTATTTAAAAAAAATGATTTAATTAATGAATTAGATGAAAACGGTTTTAAAGTACAGGTTTTGAGGGGGCATATAAATCATTTTTATTCTCAGTGGTTTTTTAATAAATTTTTTTCTAAGCTAAGTGATAAAAAGGCTTTTAATTTAGTATATAAATTAGAGCATATAGAAAGTGAAAATCCATTGGAGTGGTTGGTATTATGCAGAAAAAAATAAATTATGTTGTACAAGACTATTTACCAAAACATGAGGCTATTTCTAGAGAGGTTTATTTATTAAGAAATAGTTTTAATAGTATTGTTGTAGATACTTTAAGTGTTAAGAATAATGCTGATGTTAATTTTAATTATAAAAGAAATCCATTATTAATTTTTAAGATTAATAAAATATTAAAAGATAGTATACATGTCTATACATCATTTGGGGATAGATTTCATTTATGTTTAATAAATAAAAAAATAATACTAACTGGGGCTGGTCCTGCAAATAAAGAAAAAATTATTAAGACTTCAAAATATTATAAAAAAATAAACAAGTTTGTTGTTCAATCTTTTATGGATAAAGAATTGTTGTTGGATGCGGGGGTAGATGATTCTAAGATCGTATTAATATATCCCGGGGTTTTAGACACATTTAATTATAATTTAGGTGATAATGAACGCTTTACTTTTTTGTTTGCAAGTTCTTGTTTGGAAAAAAAACAGTTTTATAGTAAGGGTATTGATTTGTTGATTAAAATCGCTAAAGAAAGAGAGGATATCGATTTTATTTTTTTATGGAGAAATATGTTTTATGATGAATTAACAAAAAAAGTTATGAATTTGAAGAATATAAAAATTATAAATCATAGTGTTAACATGAATGAATATTTAGGTAAGGTGAATGCTATGATTTTACCTGCTTTAACCTCCGAGAATGTTAAACAGATACCACATTCTCTTGTTGAAAGTCTATATGCTGGAAAACCAGTTTTAACTACAAATGTTTTGGGTATCTCTGAGATTATAAGAAAAGATGATTTAGGTTTAGTTTCTAACCCAAATTATGAAGAGCTAATAAGGAATATTGATTTAATAAAACAAAGAAGATTTGATCCTTTGGTATTAAAAAGTAAGGCATTACAATATTTTAATGTAAATAGATTTTTAGAAGAGCATAGGAGATTATATGAGGGTTTTAATAACATCTAGGTCATATGTTGATACAAGTAGCGGGTTGCATGAGCAGTTGGATATTTTAGCAGAGAAGGTAGATTTGTATGTAATGATGCCAAAAGAATATAAGAGGGAATTGAAGGAATATATTGTCAATGAAAGTGAATTTTTAAATAAAAAATATAAGGTTTTTTTGATGGATTTAATTTTTTTGAAGAGGGATAGTGCATTATTTTATTATAAAAATATGAAAGCTGTACTAGATAAAATAAAACCAGACATAATTCATATAGAGGAAGAGCCATGGACATTATTTAATTATTTATTGATTAAATATTCTAAACAGTATAATTCTAAGATTATTATTTTTTCTTGGGAGAATATTTATCAAGAATTCAGATTTCCTTTAAATTATTTTGAGAAATATTCTATTAAAAATGCAGATTATTATTTACCTGGAAATGAAGATGCTATGGAAATTTTGATTAAGAAGGGGTGGAATAAGGGTGTTAAGGTGATTCCAAGATATGGTATTAATTTGAATAGTTTTGTAAGGGATGAATCTTTGAGAGGTAAATGGAATGGATTTGTTATTGGTTTTGTTGGTCGTTTAATTCATGATAAGGGTTTGAAATATCTATTTGAGGCTATTAGGGATTTTATGGATTATACTTTGGTAGTTATTGGGGGTGGCCCACAAGAAGAAGAAATGAGGTTATTAAGTAAAAATTTGAATGTTGTTTTTATTAAAACTATTAATTATAAAGAAATGAATAGGTATATTTCAGCGTTTGATGTATTGGTTTTACCATCTATAACAATGCCAAGATGGAAGGAACAATTTGGGCATGTTTTAATAGAAGCAATGGCTTGTGGGGTTCCTGTAATTGGTAGTGATTCTGGTGAAATTCCAAGAGTTATTGGCAATGCGGGTTTAATCTTTAAAGAAAAGGATCTTTTTGAGTTAAAGGGGTGTTTATTAACGTTGAAGAATAATAGTGAACTCTATAATAGGCTAGTTAAGTCGGGACATCAAAGGGTTAAAGAATTTAGTTGTGATAATATTGTAGGTTGCTTTTATGATGTATACACTAATTTGGTTTAGTGGTTATTTTAAATTTAAAATTTTTCTTACTATTCTTCTTCCTATTTTATCTTTTAGTTCGATAGCTTTGTGGGGACATAGCTCATGACAACAATAACATTCTATGCATCTTTTATTGTTTATAAAAATTTTATTGTTTTTTTCATCTATTGCTTTTACAGGACAATTTTTTAGGCATATTTTACATTGTTTGCATATGTCTTGATTAATTTCTAAATATAAATTATAGATAGATTTTTTAATAAATGTTGGTGTGTAGCGTATTAAACCTTGATAATTAACTGGTTTTTTATAAGGAATTATTTCTAAATTGCCTATAACCTCTACTTCTTTTTTAAAATTTTTTAATGTTGGAATTTCTTGTGGATTGAAATCAATAATTTTTGCAGCAATTGAGTCTAAGGCTTGCGTTGATCTTGAGATAAGGATTTTATTTGTTTTTTTAGCTGTTCCTGCTGATGGGCCATTCCCCTCCATACCAATTACTGCGTCCATTATAGTTAATTCTGGTTTTATTAATTCAGAGAGTTCAACTAACATACTGCCAAATTTATCAGGTCTTTTTAATTTTTCATGAAACTGTCTCTTTTGTGCTCCAGGAATACAACCAAATAGATTTTTTGTGGCTCCAGTCATTAGCATTAAAGAGTGGGTTTTTAATTTTGGAAGATTAATAATAATATCTACTTCTTTTATTATTTTTGGAAATAATATATTTTTTAAGTTTGTATTTGTTTCTAGTTTAATCTTTTCATTTGTTTCAAATGTGATTAATTTTATGTTGTATTTTTTAGCTATTTCAGTTATTCCTGATTTTTTAAGGGCTGCTTCAGTGGTTACCATAAGATCAGCACCGCATGATTCTCCAATGATTAATTCTTTATTTTTTAGTAATTGAGCTAGAGCTTCTATAATTACTGGGTGTGTTGTAGCTGCTTCTTCTGGTAATCTTGGAGCAAAAACATTTGGCTTTAGTAAAATCTTATTTTTATTTGTGAAATTAAAATTCAATTTTTTTAAACCATTTTCTATAGCCTTCTTTATATTGTTTAATTCATAAGAATGACAATTTTCTATTATGACTTTCATTTTTAACTTTATTTTTAAAGGAATAGTATTTAAAAAGATGTATTGTTTTTTTTTGATCTATGAATAAAAATGTTAGCTATTATTATATCTTGGTTTTTTAAGATAATATTTTTAAGTTGCAATTATATACTTTTGTCATGAAGAAAGCTATAGGAGCAGGTGTTGGTTTTGGAATTGGCTCTGGTATTGTTACAACTTTGGGTTTAATGATAGGTTTGGCTGTAAGTACATCTCAAAAGGATATTGTTATAAATGGTGTTTTAATTATTGCTATTCTTGATGCTTTAAGTGATTCATTTGGAATGCATATCTCTCAAGAATCAAATAAGATAATTAAAGAGAGGGATGTATGGAGATCTACATTTTCAACCTTTGTTTTTAAATTTATTGTAGCTATTAGTTTTTTGCTTCCTGTAATTTTTTTCAGTTTAAATGTTGCTTTAATAGTCTCTATAATATGGGGGGTTTTGTTATTGAGTTTTTTTAGTATATATATGGCAAATATTAGAGATGTTTCTGTAAAAGCTGTTGTGTTTGAGCATTTGTTTTTATTGTTGCTTGTTGTATTTGTTACGTTTTTTATAGGAAAATTATTAGGGTAGTGGGCCTGCCAAGATTCGAACTTGGGATTGCAACCACGTCAAGGTTGAGTCATAACCGCTAGACCACAGGCCCTTATTTTATCTTAAGATTATCTTCTGTTTTTTTATCAGGACAAAGAAGAATACACTTGTTCTTATCTCCTGCAGCTAGTAGCATGCCTTGACTTTCTATACCTTTAATTGTTTTTGGTTCTAGATTAGAAATGAATATAATTTGTTTATTGATTAGTTCTTCTTTTTTATAGAACTCTTTTATACCAGCGACTATTTTTCTTTTTGGTTCTAATTCTAAAATATACAGTTTATCAGCATTAGGGTGGTCTTTGACGTCTCTAATTGTAGCTGTCCGTATATCTAATTTTTGAAAATCTTCATATGAGCAATATTGTTTTTTTTCTTCCATTTTTTTAATTTCTATTTTTTTAAATAATATTTCTGGTTGGCCTGGTTTATATGTTATTCTTTTTGGTTTACAATTTTTTATGTTTATATCTTCTTTTATGTTTAACTGTTTTTGAATTTTTTTTGATGTTTCTGGCATATATGGCTCTAATAAAATTGAAATTATTCTTATTGCTTCTAATAGGTTATATAATACTGGCTTTGGATCTTCTTTTTCCCAGGGTTTATTCTCATTTATATATCTATTGCATTCATTGATAAATTTCCAGATTGTTGATAAAGCATTATGTAATTCATAGTTACTCATTTCTTTTTTTATTTGTTCTAAATCTAATTTTTCGAATAGATTTTTATCTATTTTTTGTGGTTCTATTCTTTTTTGTTTTTGCACTAAGATTATTATTCTTTGTAATAAATTTCCTAAATCGTTTGCTAGTTCATTGTTGTGCCTCTCAATTAATTTTTTTTCTGTAAAATTTCCATCTTCTCCGAATGGTATTTCTCTAATTAAATAATAACGAATGGAATCTATTTGATATTTTTTTGCTAGTTCTGATGGATTTACTACATTCCCTTGGGTTTTTGACATTTTTTCTCCGGTTGGGCTTATAATAAACCCATGGACAAGAACTTCTGGTAATTTAATATTTGAAGCCAATAACCATGTACCCCAGATTACAGTATGATGCCAAACAATATCTGTGCCTATTATATGTAATGCTGGCCAAAATTCTTTAAATTTTTTATTAGGATAATTTATTGTTGTTAAATAATTAATTAAAGCATCAGTCCAGATAGAGACTATATATTTTTTATCTAATGGAAAAGGAATTCCCCATGCTATTTTTTCTCTAGTAAGGCAAAAATCATGTAATGGTTTTTTTAATCTATTTAAAATTTCATTTTTCTTTTTTTCAGGTCTTATGAAATTTGGATTATTCTTTATATGTTCAATTAGTTTATTTTGGTATTTAGACATTTTGAAGAAATATGCTTCTTCTTCTAGGAATTCAGTAGGTTTGTTGTGGGTTGGGCAATAGATTCCATTTAACTCTTCTTTTGGGAAGTAGGTCTCACAATCAGAACAATAATATCCTGAATATTTTCCTTTGTATATATCTCCTTTTTTGTATAAGTTTTTAATCATTTTAACTACAACTTTTTTGTGCCTTTTTTCTATGGTTTCTATGAAATCATCATATGAAATATTATACTCTTTACATAACTGTAAGAAGAATTTTTCTATTGTTTTAACAAATTCTTCCGGGGTTTTGTTTGTTTCTTTGGCACATCTAGCTATTTTACTACCATGACAATCTAATCCTGTTGAGAAGTGAACTTTTTTTCCTTGTAGGCGATTCCATCTAGCGAAGACATCACAACATATTTTTTCATACATATGACCTGCATGTGGGGGTGCTGATGGATAATCAATAGCGCTTGAAACGAAAAATGAATCTTTCATGAACATTTATTATTCTCAATCTTTTTATATCTTTGTATTTAAATAATAACTTGAATATACTTTTTTATTTGTGGAATGATATTTTTGTTTTTGTAATATAACAATTGTGTAACTATTATTAAAAATGTTTATAAATATAGTTAATTTTCAAATTTTGATGTTAAAAAAGAAGAAAAATAATCAAGATTATGTAACTTTTAATGAATTATGTATTTTTTTAGAATTGATAAAAACATATATTCGTATTTTTATTGCTTTAGATTCAGATTTACATAAACTGTTAGAAAACTATATTTTAGAAATAAATAGATATTATAAAAAAAATATTAATAATCAAGAAACTAATTATTTTATATATTTAAAAAATTTATATGAGGAAGATAAATTTAGGTCTTTATTATTTGAATTAGAGTTTTTTATCAAAAAAAGAAAAATAGATCAACGGTTTAGGGATTTAAAAGATGATTTTTTTGAATTAAATGATTTTTTAAAAAGATTAAGAATTAATGATATTAACCCAGATTTGGATTCTGAAAATTCTTCTGTGAAATTTATGAGAAATAACGAATGTCTGGAGTTAATGTCATTATTAAATGAATTAATTTCTTTGCTTGAAAATTGGTTTGATTATTGGGAGTTTTTTTTGAATCAAATGAAAGATATTGTTAAAAGGTATGATTTATCAGTAAAGAAACAAAGTGAAAGAGAATTGAGTTTGATTGGTTTGACATTCGAACCTATGGAAAGGTATTATTACGGTAGACGTGATGATTTAGATAATTTATTTAATATAGAACTTAGAATAATATCATTAGAGAAAAGTATAGAACATTTATTAATTCAATATGAAAGAAGGGTAAATAGTAGGCTATAGAAAAACTTTTAAGGATAATTTGGTTAGAAATACTGATGGAGAAGGGTGTTTATTTAGCAGAGGTTAGATGGAATAGAGATTTTTATTATTTTTGTATTATCAAGGAAGATAGTTTAGTTTCTGTTGGATATAAAGGTCCAGATGATCATTGGGTTGAATCCTTGAAATCAGTTGAGTTAAATCTTAGAGATAATGGAACCGGTCAAATTAGATTATCTGATCATCCTGTTTACCAAAGACGAGGTGTGGTTGATATACATAAGGGGTCTTTATGTTTAAGAGTTCTACGATTGGTAAGATTGCCGTTAACTAAGGATTTTATCTGTTTGCCAAATATAGCTTTATTAGCCCTCTCTAAAAATTATTGTTCTGCATTTGAAAATAGTTAAATATTATTAAAATTTAATTTTATAAGGCATTTGTAGTCTAGTGGTTAGGATTGGAGCTTCCCAAGCTTTAGACCCGGGTTCAAATCCCGGCAAGTGCATACTTTTTTAAGCTTTTTTTTGTTATTTTTTTTATGATTTCAGATAGAATTATTAAAGCTTTACAAATATATACTAAAAAAGCTAATGTTGCTATTACTTCTAGAGGAAATGATGCTATATTTAAGGCCTTTGAAATTCTGAAAAGAGAAGGCTGCAAAAATATTTTGTTTCCTGATCAGGCTGGTTGGTGGAAGTGTCCAGATATTGCAAAAAAAGTAGGTTTGGAGTTTGCTTTTTTTGAAACTAAAGATGGATTGCTTGATATTGATTTGTTAGGAAAATTTGTTGGGAATTATGATTCTTTGTATATATGCAGTCTTGGGGGGTATTATGTTGAGCAACCCTTGTTTGAGATTTATCAAGTATGTAGAGATAATGATTGTTTATTGATTGTTGATGCTTGTTCTGGAATCGGTGTTAATGGTTTATGTGATATTGGAGATATAATATTGGGTAGTTTCGGTAGGTGGAAGGTTGTTGATTATGGTAATTACGGGTTTATTGCTTCGAATTTTAATTTTGATTTTAATAGTTTAGTTGTTGAAGATTTTTTATTGTTAGAAAAATTAGAGAATGCGTCTATTAGGTTTAATTTTTTAGTCAGTTTAAACTTTGAGATCAAGAAAGAGTTAAATAATTTTAAGGTTTATTTTCCAGAATCTAGGAGTTTAAATGTTGTTGTGGAGAAAAATGAGCGGGTTTTAGAATATTGTAATAGAAAGGGTTATGAATATAAATTGTGTCCTTTTTATAATAGAATTAATAAAGATGCGATATCTATTGAGGTGAAGAGATTGAATTTTGGAGGGTTAGATGGTAAATGAAGAAACAATTGGATTCCATAAGGGTGCGTTGAGTACATTAAGTAAGGAGAGGGAAGAATTGGTTAGAATGATTGGAATTGTTGAACAGTTAATGCAGATGCATTTAAAGGCATTGCAAGAGCTTGGTGTTGATTTAGTGAAAGATGCAGAGGGGGTTAAAAAAGAGGGATTGGATGGGAAGGTAAAAAAGAAATAGGAAGTTGTACAGGACATATGCGCGTCAGATTTAAATAATAGAATTTTTAATTTCTTATTGTGATTAAAAAAATAATGTATAGGCTAAATCCTATCAAAAAGAAATTTTTGAGAGAATTAGGTGGATTTATGCTACTCTTTTTCTATGTAAGGGGCAAAATATGTTTGCTTTTTATGAGATTATTGTAAATTACCTTGAAAAAAATCCTGGAAATCTGCGAAACAAATAGCGCAAGGTTTAAATAGGAGGAAAGTGCAGGAAGAATTGGGTTTACTTGGATATCATGGATATTTGAAAAGAGAAGATTATCCATATAGATATTTTGTAAATACAATAGTTTAGGAGTGATTAACACGATTATACCCCTTCGTTGTTTCGGTTGTGGAAAGCCAGTAGGTCATTTATGGGAAACATATAAAGAGAGGGTTGCTAATGGTGAAAATTCGAAGGATGTTTTGGATGCTTTAGGATTAGAGAGATATTGTTGTAGGGGTTTGTTTGTTGGTCATGTAGATTTGATTGATTCTATTGTAAGATTTAAAAAGAATTCTTAGTTATTCATATTTTAAGGCATCCACAGGCTTTAATTTTGAGGCTTTAATTGCTGGTAATGAACCTGATATTGTTCCAATTAAGAATGAAAAAGCTAATGCACCGCTTATTAAATACCAAGGAAAGGATGTTTGTAATAGGTTTGTGCCTAATGTTTGTGCAGCAATGAGTTCTACTGATTTTCCTATTATAATTCCTAGTATTATTCCTATTATTCCACCTATTAGTCCTAGTAATCCTGATTCTATCAAAAAAATTGATAATATGTCTTTGTTGGTTGCTCCAATTGCTTTCATTATTCCAATTTCTTTTGTTCTTTCTAGAACTGATGTGTACATTGTGTTCATAATTCCAATACCACCAATAAATAATGAGATTGCTGCTATGCCGATTAATACTACTTGTACAATATTTAGGATTTTTGAGAATGATTCTGCTATATCTTTTGGTGTTTGAATTTCAAAATTTTCTTTGCCTTTTTCTTGATTACGAAATTTTCTAAACTCTTTTATTATATCCTCTTCTAATTTTTCAAGATTTACTCCTGGTTTAGATTGGATTAGGATCAGATTAATTTCTTCTTCTTTCATAGCTAACAATTCTATAAGTGTGTTTTCTTCTACAAAGATATTGTTATTGGTTTCACTGTTTTTTTCTAGAATTCCAATCACTTCAAATTCTTGTTTATTTATTATTACCTTATCTCTTAGTCTGATGTTTCTATCAAATATGTTTTCATATGCAATGTCATAGCCTATTAAAATTTTATATTTGTCACCTTTTTTTAACATTCTTCCTTTTTCTATATTTATCTTATCTAAATCTAAAATATTTTTTTGTGTTTCGTCTACAGGCATATTTATTACGTATAAATATTTTAGTTCGTTATTGTATTCTACTTCTGCTGGTTGAAAAATTCTAGAGATAGCTTGTTTTACACCGCTTACTTTTTCTATGGGTTCTATGTCTTTTCTTGTTAATGGTGTAACTGTGAATGCACCAGGAGGAGCAAATTCTGCTGCTTTTGCCGTAATAATTAATTTATCAGTGCCTAGGCTTGCAAATTCTTCGTTTATTGCAGATTCTAAACCTTGTCCTAGTGATATTAATGAAACTACAGCAGCTATACCTATAAATATTCCAAATATTGTCAACCACGACCTAAGGCCTCTAGTTTTAAGATTCTTTAATGTATAAAGAAAAAAATCTTTAATCATTTTTTTTCTTTCTTTTTTTATAAATTATTAGAGCTATTATGATAATAATTATGAATGCTACTATTATTATTGTGTTTGTGTTGTTTGATATAAGTCCTAAGGATTTTGCTTCATTTAGGTTATAAATTGGGATATCTAATTCTTGTTCTATATTAAAGTCTTTGTTGTTGGAATCTTTAAATGTAAATAGGATGTTTACAGGTGTTTTTGTTATTGGGATTATAGTAAACTCGGCTGTTTGATAGTCATCTGAATCTATTTCTCCAATATATATTTTGTTTGTTGAAATAATTTTGTAATTGTTTGATTCTTTTAGGGTTAGTGTAGCTAGTTTAATATTTTCTAACCCAGAATTAGTTAGTTTTATTGTGAATATTGATGGTTGATCTATTATTACTGGTTTTTCTGTTTCTGCTGAAATGTCTATTATTGGTGTTGAGCCTATAGTTATAGATACTAATTCTTGTTTTTCTTTAATTTCTCCACCCTCATCTTCGAATGTTATGGATAGTGGTATTTTGTATGTTCCTGATTCTGTGTTTGCTAGAGATTTTATCTCAAATGTTATTGTTTCTTCTTCTTTTGTGTTTAAAGATAATATTGATTTTTCTGTGCTAGTTATTGGTGCAAATGGAACAAAAGTTAGGTCTAATTTTGCTTTGATATTTTTTGTGTTGGTTTTACCATTGTTAACGATGGTTAATTCTAGTATTGTTTTTTTACCTTGTTCTGTTATTTCAGGTATTGTGTTTATTTTTGATAAAATTATATCTGAACTCTTAGATTTTATTGTTATTGGAATCGTTTCTGTTTCATAATTGTCATTGTTTTCTTTATATTTTATCTCTAAATCATATGTGTTTGCTTCTGTATCTTCAACCTCTATATTGAAATAGGTTGTTTTAGTTTCATTAGGTTCTAATTCTGAAATTTTTATTTCATTATTCTCTATAATAAAGGGTGTATCTTCTTCGACTTTGATTTTAATATCTTCTATTGGGCTTGTTGTAGGATTTTCTATGTTTATTTTGAGTGTAAATGTTGAATCTGGTTCAACTATATCTATTGGTTCTATAGATATTTTTATGTCTTTTGAAGATGCTAATGCTAATTGGGTTAACAATAGTAATATTAACAAAAACTTAATTTTCATTTTTTTCCTCCTTGATTATTTTTCCATCTTTTAGAAAAAATATTTTTTTTGTTTCTTTTGCTGTATCTATATTGTGTGTTACTATGATTATTGTTTTTCCTTCTTTATTTAGTTTCTTTAAGAATTGTAGTATTATATTGCTTGTTTTTGAATCTAGATTTCCTGTTGGTTCATCTGCAAGGATTATTTCTGGGTTGTTTGCTAATGATCTTGCTATTGCTACTCTTTGCTGCTGGCCTCCTGAAAGTTCTTTTGGTTTGTGGTTTATTCTATCCTCTAATTCTACTAATGTTAATAGTTCTATGGCCTTTTTTTTTCTTTTTTCATATGATGTTTTTTGAAAAATCATTGGAAGCATTATATTTTCTAACGCAGTTAGTGTTGGGATTAAGTTGAATTGTTGGAATATGAAACCAATTTTTTTCCCTCTTATTTGTGCTAACTCTGATTCTGATAGATTTGCAATGTTTTTGTTTTCTAAGAAAATTTCACCCTTTGTTGGGATATCTAGGCATCCGATTGAATTCATTATTGTTGATTTGCCTGATCCTGATGGACCCATTATTGCGACAAATTCTGATTTTTCTATGTTTAGGTTAATATCGAATAATGCGTTTATTGTTGAATCGCCTATCTCGTATGTTTTGAAGACATTTTTAAGTTCTATAATTCCCATGTTGATTTTTTAATTGGAAAGATTTAAATAATTTTCTTTGAGTTTGTGTTATTTTATTTGAATAAATTTTTAAACTTAGCTTTTTTGTTTTTTTTATGAGAGATGATTTGTGGCTAAATCAAAGATTTGAGAAGATATGGGATTTGTTGTTTGCAGATGTTAAAAAATTGAATAATGTTGTTGTTAGGTTTAAAGGCAATTGGAGGAATAAGTTTGGTCACATTAGGAAATTAAATGATGATTCTGAAATTGCTGTTAATGGAGCTTTTAAAGATGAAAGGATTCCTGAGTTTATTATTGATTTAACTTTAGCACATGAGTTGATTCATTATATGCATGGATTTAGTTCTCCGCATAAAAGAATGTTTAGATATCCTCATCAAAATAAGGCAGTTGATAATGAGTTGAAGAAGAGGGGATTCGGGTATCTTAAAAGATTAGAAAGAAAATGGATAAAGGAGGATTGGGTTAGATTGAGGAATAATCTTTAAGTTGATTTTTTAGATGCTGCTTTTTGTGATTGTCTCATTTTTTTTATGGCTTCGTTTTTCTTTTTTCTTGAATGGATTTCTTTGCCAATTAAGGCACCAACACCTGCACCTGGTATAATCATAGATGCTATTTCTGCGCCTATTTCAAATAATAAGTTTTCTGAGACAAAGCCAGAGATTGATTGGTCTATTAGTGGACCTTTTGTTATTTTACTTGTAACAGCATTTATCTCTAGAACTCTTCTCTTTTCATTTTTTTTATTTAAAAATTCAAAGGCATATGATGGTATTAGATATAATGTTAATTCTTTTATTTCTATTTTTTCTTGTATAATAATATCAGCATGAAATGGTTTAATTATTTCTTTTAGAATATTTCTAACTATGTATGATGCCCTTATTGTTGGGCTAAATACCTTTGAATCTTTTTTGTTTAGGGAATTTAAAGATGTTATTGATGATGTTTCATATTTAAGATAATCTTTTAGATCTTTTATTTCTTCTTCAGTAGCTGATTGTTCGATATGTTTTTTGTGCTTTTCTATACAATGATCTTCGCCTTGGATCTCACATATTGGCATATTTGGGTTAATCTCAAATGTTTTGTTGTTTATCTTTACAGATCTTACTTCAGGCTCTACATTAAATCTGTAATTATTTTGTCTTTTATATTCTAGATAATTTTCTGCATGTATACTCCAAAAAGGACGGTATCTTTTTTCTGTTTTTGTAAGAGTAATATGGTCTTTTTGGGAAAATAATGAGGATGTACGGGTTAGTATATCAAATGCTTTTTCTTTGTTTTTAATGGCAATCTCTCTAGCAGTTTTTTCTAAACATATTTCTTTTATTAATTGAATGTTTTGTTTTTTTCCATTAAATTCAAATTCGGGCATAATATTTTTATAGTCAAAGGTTTTATAAATCTTTTGTTATATAACTACTTTTTGGTAATTATTCTTTTTATTGAGTTACATTTTTTGCATGTTATTATTATTTTATTATTTTTTATTCTTCTGGTGGAATTTGTTGATGTGTAGATTGTTAAACAATGTTTGCAGAATTTTCGTTTAATCTCTTTTGGTATATGTGTGTTGGTTTTTTTTGATATTTTTTGTATTAATTCAAGATATCTTTTTTCTGTGTTATTATTTGTTTCTTTGAATAAGCTATTCATTTGAGAAAGCGCTTCTTTTTTTATATCTTGGTTTTTCATATGGTTAATAATTTGAAAATATTTATAAAAACTATTAATTTTTTAATTTTTGGTTTTAAGAAATCTTAGTGTTTGTAATATGTAAAGATTTTAATTATATTTAATTGATATTTGCTATAAGTTAATTTTATATAGTTTTTAATTTTTTGAAGCTTGATGCTTGAGGAGAAGAAATGGAGTAAAGAGAATGAGAATGAGATAATTAAAAGATGGAAGGAAGAACAAAAATATGTTTTTCATCTTAAGACTAAAAAAAAGATTTATTCTATAGATACTCCGCCGCCTTATGTAAATACTCCAGTTCATATGGGACATGCTTGCACTTATGTTATTATGGATATGATAGCAAGGTATAAACGGATGAATGGTTATGAAGTTTTGTTTCCATTAGGTATAGATAGAAATGGTTTGCCAATAGAAATGGCAGCTGAAAAAAAGTTTAATGTTAAGGCACATCAGCTAAAAAGAGAAGACTTTATTGAGATGTGTAAAAAGATTTTAGAAGAAGCAAGTTCAGTATCGATTGAGACATTTTTCAGATGTGGTATTTGTTTTAATTCATGGGAAACTGGAACAGATGTTGGAGATGTATATTTAACTGATTCTGATGATTATAGGACATTAACACAAGCAACTTTTATTGATATGTGGAAAAAAGGGTTAATATATGAAGATAATAGAATAAATAATTGGTGTCCTGGATGTAGAACTACATTAGCAGATTCTGAGATTTTAAGGAGTGATGTAGAAACAAGTCTTAATCTTGTAAGATTTAAAATCAAAGAAACTGATGAATATGCTATAATTGCTACAACAAGACCGGAATTACTTTGTACTGCTGCTTTGATAATTTATAATCCTAAAGATAAAAGGTATAAACATCTAAAGGGGAAGAGTGCGATTACACCGATTTTTAATATAGAAGTTCCTATAATTGAACACACTTCTGCTGATCCTAACTTTGGTACAGGTCTAGTTTTTATGAGCAGAAGTGCTGGGGATCAAGATGCGGTTAGATTTCTAAGAGAGATGAATATTGAACCTAAAATGGCTATTGACATAGATGGAAGGATGAATGATAATGCTGGGGTATTAAAGGGATTAAAAACAAAAGAGGCAAGGCAAAAAATAGTTGAACTAATAGAAGAACATGGATTATTAGAAAGACAAGAAAAATTTATACACAGTGTTCCTATTTGTGAAAGAAGCAGGGATCAAATTGAATTTATAGCTATGCCAGAGTTTTATGTTAAGCAAGTCGAGTTTAAAAAAGATATTTTAAAATTACAAAAGAGGATTAATTTTTATGATGAATCCAGTAGGCAGATATTACTTGATTGGATAAATTCTGTGAATATAGATTGGCCAATTTCTAGGAGAAGATACTATGCAACTGAGATTCCTTTGTGGTATTGTGATGAATGTGGATTGGCAATTGTACCTAAAAAAGGGAGATATTATAAACCGTGGAAGGAGAAACCATTAATTAAGGGGTGTAAATGTGGTTCAAATAGGTTTAGGGGAGAGGAGAGGGTATTTGATACTTGGTTTGATTCTTCTATTTCACCCCTGTATATATTGGGTTATGAAAGGGATCAGAGTTTTTTTAAAAGGGCATTTCCTTGTTCTTTAAGGCCACAAGGTAAGGAGATTGTTAGAACTTGGTTATACTATACTATATTAAAGGATTATTTGTTAACTGGAAAGTTAGTTTTTAAAGATGTTTGGATTCATCAACATATTCTTGATGATGCTGGTCATAAGATGAGTAAAAGTGTGGGTAATGTTATTGATCCTAAGATTGTTTTGGATAAATATGGTGCAGAAGCTTTGAGATTATGGTGTGCAATAGAGGGTAATTTAACGCAGATTGATTTTAGGTGCAGTTTTGAGAGAATAGAAGGGGCTGCTAAATCTATAACTAAGCTGTGGAATGTTGCTAAGTTTGTATGTATGTTTGAGTTTAATGAAAAAAGGAAAAGATTACTTGCTGCTGATAAATGGATATTATCTGAAATAAATAATTTAGTGAAGGAAAGTGGAGAACATTATGATTCTTATGATTTTCATAATTCTGTGATTAAATTAAAACATTTTTTATGGGAAACATTTGCTTCGCATTATATTGAGCTGGTTAAGAAAAGGGTATATAATACGGATGGAAGATTTACTAGGGAAGAAAGAGATGGTGCAGGGTATACATTATATGTTGTGTTAAAAAGATTATTGGAATGTTTTGCACCAATAATACCTATAATAACATATAAGATTTATTTTGAATTGTATAAAAAGGATATTCATTTCGTGCCTTTTCCTAAATATGAAGGGCTTGAAACTGTTGTTTTTCAAACCAAGGATATTGAGGATTTGAATGGTTTAATCTGGAAATCTAAAAGAGATAATGGTTTAAGTTTGAAGGATCCTGTTAGCGAGGTTGTTATGTATGAATCTATGATGGATTTAGAAAGGGATTTAGTAGAAATGCATAATATTAAAAGGGTGGTTTATGGAGATCATATGTTGGTGAAGATATGAGTTATGATTTACAAAAAATAGATAGAGAAAAAAGGCATAAACTAAGAAAGTTTATTAATAGTTTAAAAAAATATAGGGGGAGACATACTGAATTGGTTAGTGTTTATGTCCCAGCAGATTATGATTTAAATAAAATTATTGCGCATTTAATTCAGGAGCAAGGAACTGCTAATAATATTAAGGATAAGAATAACAGGAAGAATGTTATTGATGCTTTGGAAAGAATGATTAGACATCTTAGGTTGTTTAAACAAACCCCGCAGAATGGGTTAGTTGTTTTTTCTGGTAATATTTCTGGACAGGAGGGAAAGAGCGATGTTCAGGTTTGGAGTATTGAACCCCCATTACCGTTAAATATGAGATTATATAGATGTGATCATGTTTTTGTTTTGGATGAATTAGAGCTTATGATTGAGCATGAAGAGGTCTATGGTTTGATTGTTATGGATAATAGAGATGGATGTGTTGGTTTACTAAAAGGTACTAAGATTATTGTTTTAAAGGAGATGACTTCAAATGTTCCTGGAAAATTTAAGACAGGGGGCCAATCTCAAACACGTTTTGCAAGATTAAGAGAAGAGGCAGCGCATGAGTTCTATAAAAGAATAGCTGCTGTGGTAAATGAGGAATTTTTGAATAATAAGGACTTAATGGGTGTTTTAATAGGAGGACCTGGAATGACTAAAGAGCATTTTATTAATGATAGTTTGGTAAATAATGAGATAAAGAAGAGGGTTTTGACAATAAAGGATTTGAGTTATACAGGTGAGTTTGGATTGAGAGAGTTAGTTGAAAAGAGCAGGGATGTTTTAGCTGAAGCTGATATGATTAAAGAAAAAGAGATTACATCTGAATTTTTTGATTTATTGGCTAAAAATGATGGTAAGGCAATTTATGGCCTTAATGATGTTAAAAAGGCATTGGAATGGGGTGCTGTAGAAAAATTGTTAATTTCAGAGGATTTTGATGAGGGTATTGCTGATGAGATGGAGGATTTAGCTGATAAAAGTAATGCTGAATTTCATCTTATTTCTGTGGATAATGAACATGGTATGCAGATAAAGGCATTGGGTGGAATAGTAGCTATTTTAAGATATGTTTTGGAATAGTTATTATATGCAATCGCTAAGCTTATAAATTTTTTTAAGTTGTAAAATAAAAAAAGAGTTCTATGTAATTACGGAGGAGTGAATATGAAAAGAATATTAAGTATCGTATTATTGGGTATGTTGTTATTAGGTGTAGTACCAATTGTAAGTGCACATAATAGTGTTGAAGTATCAACTGTTGCTGAGGGTTTAGCTGATGCAAAACATGCTAAAAATGAATTTGGAGAGGAATATCAGAGTCTTCTTGCATATGATAAAAAACATGAAGATTTTTTTAGAAAAGAAGGAAAAAAGGCTAAAAGATGTATAGGCAGTGAAAGTAGACAATGTGAAAAATATATTGAATCTTTGAACAAAAAATTACCTAGACAATTAAAATCAACAGCGAATGGTTATTCTGAGGAATATATGGATGTTGCATTAGCAGCAGAGGATTTAGTAAGCTATGATGAGCGGGCTCAGTTTATGGCAGATAATTTTGCTGTAATGAGTGATAGATATGGTCTTTACGGAGAAAAGGTTGAAGATGTAGAAAATGTTAGATTAGCTTCTAAGATTGGGGAAAAAATAAGCAAGGATGGAGAGGTTGTTATGGACTCTGTTGTTGTAGAAAAGAAATTTAGTTCTAGAGTAATACTTGCGCAGGATTTAGATAAACTTCAGAGAATATTAGGGAGATTTATAGGTGAGAAAGAAGAAGAAGAAGAGATTGCTAGTGATATAATTAATGACTATGATGATTTTGTAGAACATAGAGTTGATGCTGAGGAATTATACGTTGATGGTAGAGAACTATATACTGATGGGGTTACTATGGTCGCTAATGGAGATAGAGAAGATGGTTTGGTAGTGATTGCTAGGGCTAATAATATGTTTGAGGATGCTAATATGCATGCTTTGATTTCCAAGTCATTTTTAGAGAAAACACTTAAAGCAATAAAACAAGATTTTTTTTAATTATTTCTTTTTAACAATTTATAATCTTCAGCTGTCCTTTTTTTTTCAAATTCTGTTATTCTTCTAGATAATTCTTCTGGACTAAGATATACATTTCCAGCGGGGTTTTTTTCATCTTTTATCCACACATCAATTTTTTCGCCGTTTTTTATACCGAATCTAGATGGATATTCTCTTATTGGTTTTTCTGATAGAATTAATTCTATTTCTCGTGGTTTTTCTGGTACATTGGTACAGCTTGCAAGTAAGATAGCAGTAAGATAATATTTTCTAAGCATATTTTTTAGGTCTTTTAATCCTTTAAAAAGAATTCTTTACTGGAAAATATAACTATAATTAGTTTACGACATCGGCAAACCAATTAATGTGGGAAATAAATTGTGGACCACACGGATTTATGATTAATTTTATTAATAATTAATAAATTCTTAGTTTATGTTTAATGAAAAAAAATGGGATAAAGAATTAAGAAATGTGATGGTCAAGAGGGGTATTCAAGAATATAAAATGAATGCTGGTTTAAAGTATGATGAAAAATTAATTAAAAAATTAGATAAGAATTTAACTGGTCTAAGCCAAGAGGTTTTAAAAAATAAAGTAGATAGAAGTTTATTTTTGAATTGTTTAGATTTGAGCTTAAGTGATAAATTAGGAGAATTAAACATTGAGTTTTATAAGAATAGGAATAAGGTAATTAAGAATAAATATTGTAATTGGAGCAGTTGGAGGCAGTTTGCTAGTAATTCTAAAGATCCTAAATTAAGAAAAGATGTTTTTGATGATTTTTTAAAGAAATCTGTAAAATTAAAAGCTAATGTAAAAAAAAGAACAGATATAGTAGTTAGAGAATATGATAAATATAATCTAAATGTAGTTGATTCTTATTGTGAACAGAATTTTTTAAGTAAAAATAATTTAAAGAGAATTATAAATGAATTAAATGTTAAAAAGCAATTTAATAAGGAAATAGAGAAATTTATGCAGGAAAAATTCAATAAGCCATTTGAATATTATGATGATTTGTATTATGTTAGGAATGTTTTGTTTGATGATTTCAATATAAAAAATGATCCAGTTAAAGAATGTACTCAAGTTTTTAAAAAAATGGGTTTTGATTTGAAAAAAATAAAGATTGATAATAAAAATAGAAGGAATAAGACTGCTACAGCTTGTTGTTTTGGTATTGATCCCGGAAAAGATGTTAGGATTATGTATAAGAAAGAGAATGGAATAAATGATTTTTCTTCAGTATTTCATGAATTAGGGCATGCTGTACATTTTGATGTAATGGATAATCCTTTATGGTGGAAAAGAAGTTTTGTTCCTAACTCTGTTGCTGAGGTTTTTTCAATTTTAACTGAGAATATATTTTTTGATAAATTTTTTTTAAATAAATATAATTTAGATATTAATTTGTTAGATAAGAGAAGAAAGCTAAACGAAATGTATTTTTTAGCGTTTTATGTTCCAAATTCTTTAGTAAAAATAGAATATTGGGAGGGAAAGATTAAGTTTGATGAGATTTCTTCTAGATACTCAGAATTAATTAAAGAGTATATGGGTGTGGATTTAAATGGGAATTATTGGTTATTACACCATATTTTACCAGAAGAAATCATTTATTGTCCAAGTTATATAATTGCTTCTGTCAGGGTATTTGAATTAATTAATATTTTAAAGAAAAAATATGGTAATGAATGGTGGAATAATAAAGAATCTGGTAACTATTTAAGAGAATTAATGCGAAGTGGTGTTGATATTGATTTAGGATTTAGTAGATTAGATACTAGTTATTTCAGAAGTGTATTCGATAAATAGTTTTAAATCGTCCTATGTGGTTAATTTATTCTAGTGAGAATTTAAGTTCTAATTAAAACAGTTGCACGATAAATAGGTCTTTGTTTGTCTCTATGTATACCATAAATTTGTTTTGAAATTATAACATTTGCCTTGAAAATTTTTTTTATTTTTGGAGCTAAAGTACATCGAGCAAATTTTTGTGAAGAAATATATATATCTATTCCTGTTTTTTCTTTTTCTTCTTTTGAAATCCAAATCTGAGGATATTTTTTAATTTGTTGATATATAAAATCATAAATTGCTTGTTTATATGGTCTTAATTGTATTTTTGCTTCATAATACATACAATGTTTAGACGCAGTAGATTTGACAATGTGGGGCATTTTCAAAATAAATGATATCCTTCTCATTTATAAGGTTTAATCTTTTTGCTAAACCTACTATATTTTCTCCAATAATATTCAAATTCAAAAATTCTTTAAGTATTCCTATTACTTTATCTTCAGGGTATAACTCCCCTTTATAAAAGAATTCTGAAACTGTTATTTTTGTATTATTCTCGCCTTTGAATGTTTTTCCTATTATCAACTCGTCTGCAATAGCTGCAACACAGCTTATTTTCGATTTATGAATCTTTACATAGAATTTCATTTTATTGGTATTTGTGCACCACAAGCTGTACACTTCAATAATGTTTTTCCTTCTTTAACTATTATCTGTGTATCTGGTTTACCGCATGTGAAACAAAGAACATAAGTATGTGCATATTGTTTAATTTTTTGATTAATCAATGTAGACGAAATCTTTCTCCCGATTATTAACAGTGTTCCCTCTAATTTCCCAGGAGTAGCTAATTCTCTTAACAAATACTTTAAAAAATGCTCTTCTTCTCTTCTAAACGCTTGCACAATCTGATAAAAATTAGTTATTATTGTCTTATTGCCTTGTATATGGCCCTTAACCTTTGGTATTTCAAATCTTTCAGTTTTTACTATTTTCTCTGGCAATGCTTTCATGCCTTGATCTAACATTTCTTCATAATTCATATAAATAAGAAATAGATATAATTTATAAATCTTATAGTTGTCCTTGATAGACTTTTTTGCAAGTTTGAATTGTAATAATGCAAATAAAATTGTTAATATTCCTATTCCTGAAAGGATAAGTGATTTTGGTGAATTCAAGGTAATTGTTAAAATAATTCCTAAAATTAATAAAAGAATTCCAGTAATTAATGACCCTATTGCTTTTAATCTCATTCTTCAACCAGCTAATTTGTAACTTGTGGATATTATTTTTTCTCCAGTTGTTTTTGGATTTTGTATTGTTTGATTAATTGCTTTTTTTCTAGAATAAACGATCCAAATAGAGGTTATTATTATTAGAATGATTATAGTAACTATTAATTTTATACTTGTTGACATATTTATGATATTTCCATTCTAATCTTTCCATGTTCCTAGATTTGCTCAAATAAAAATTAATATTATTAAAGAGATTATTGTGCAAAAAATTATAATAATTAAAGATAGATAAGATTTATTTTTTTCTATAAATTATATATACTTTATAAAATATTTACATTATTGTTCTTAAATGTCCAGATTTAATTTCGAAGATCTCTCCCTCTTTAATAAGCTCTTTTATTATATTCTCTGCATCTTGCTGTTGTAGTTTTGATTGTTTAATAACTTCTATTATATCTGCACCATATTTTTCATCTAATTTCTCTATTAATTTCAGAATAATTTCTCTTTTGGATAAGGGAGACATATCTCCTGCATCAATAAACATAACCTTTTGTTTAATTTTTTCTTCTTTTATTGGTTCCCCATAAAGCCTTTTTAATTCCAAAATTCTTATTTTCAACCATTCCCTCTCAACCTCTCTAATTATCTCTGGAGATATGTACACTTGGTTATTAAAATATCTTACTTTACCAATTATATTTAAAATCTGTTCACATTGAATATTTTTTAAAATATTCACATCCTCATTCCAAGCCGTAATTTGAATCTGTGCTGAAGAATCATCTACAACAATAAATCCATAATTTTCAGTAATCTGTTTTTCTATACATATACTTATAAAATTTACTCTAGATACATGCAATTCTCTCGTTATAATATATGATGGAGTAAACTCTTGTTTTGGATTAACAAATTGAGCATTAATTATATCTGATATCCATAATCTAAATGCAGTTTGTCTTTGGAATCTTGCGGTCATATTCTTTGAATAAATCCTTTTTTTGGTTCAAATATTTCACCTGACTTTTTTAATTGTTCAATTGTCTCTTCTATTTTATCCTCTTTCAAACCCCTCTCATGGGCCTTTGCAAATATTTCTTCAATAGGAATTGTTTTTAACCCAGCATCCTCTAAAATCTTTATAATTTCTTTTACAATTATTATCTTATTTCTGCTAGAAGCAGTAGTTGTTCCAGATATTCTATCCATATCTATTTGTCCTGTTTCTGGATCAATTCCAACCTGATTTAAACAATATGTTAATAAGGATATCGCCCTTTTAGCATC
Source organism: Candidatus Woesearchaeota archaeon (assembly GCA_018302235.1). GTDB lineage: Archaea > Nanobdellota > Nanobdellia > SCGC-AAA011-G17 > GW2011-AR18 > DATDVT01. The sequence continues at coordinate 8,765 of JAGVZW010000001.1, read as the reverse complement.
ATCTTTTGATGCTCTGGTATCTAAACGTAGTTTAGCAGATGCTTCAGTCAATCTTATCAATCCCTCCAACTGTCTCGCAGAGATTGGTATTGGTTTTACTGCCTGAATATCACCACTTGATGGACTATTCCTTAGATTAACATAAAAATCTTTTATCTCCTTAATTGCTTGCTTTGTTAATTCTGGTTTTATTCTTTGTTTTACATAAGAAATATATTTTTTAAGGAATACAGAAGGAACATTATCTTTGTATGATTCCTTTTTCTGTGTGGTTTCTAATACATGTGTTGCAATCTCTTCATCTCTATCTTTATTTGGAATATCTCTTATAGGAAAGATTAGATCAAATCTATTTAACAAAGTTGGTGGAAGATCAATTTGCTGTGGGATCGGTGTATATGGATCAAAACGGCTTCCCTTAGGATTTGCTGCTGCTAACAATGTTGTTTCTGCCCTTAAACTTGCTTGAATATTTGCCTTAGATATAGTAACTTGTTGTTGTTCCAATGCTTCATGTAAAGCACTTCTATCTTCGGGCGCCATTTTGTCTAACTCATCTACAACTGCAAGACCCTTATTTGCCAAAACCAAAGCACCAGCCTCTAGAGACCAACCACGAAGAAATTCATCCTTTATTACACTCGCAGTCAATCCAGCACCAGAACTACCCTTCCCTGAAACAAATCTTGCCTTAGGAGCATTCTTAGCAATAAATTGTAATATCTGACTCTTTCCACTACCAGGATCACCAATTAGTAAGATGTGAATATCTCCCCTTGTTATAGTGCCATCTTCTTTTAATTTTCTTACACCACCAACCAACTGTAAAGTTAATGCTAATTTAATTAACTCATAACCATATATAGATGGGGCAATTGAATTTGCAATAGTTTCATATAATTTTGGATTTTTTGCAAAGTTTTCTATCTCTTCCTCATCTTTCCTAGTTAAAACTACTTCAGAGAAATCTTCTTGTGTAGCCTCTATATTATTCGCTTCCATTATAATATCAAACCTAACTGACTTTACGCCGGTTCTTAACTGAGTCTCCACTTCTTTAATAGCACCATTAACCAAAATTCTACTACCTGGCGTAGTTTTTTTAACTATTTGTGGTTCAACTAAGTCCTCTTTTGCAAAAATAGAAAGACGCTTTGGTTGTTCCCCTCCATCTAACGATTCTGGTGCCTCTTCTATTTTTAAGTGCTGTACATCAATCATTTCCTTTGATATTAATTTAAACGCAGAAGCACCCTTTCTACCACAAGAACACCTGCTCGGTTCTTTGAAAGTTTGAGTTATTTGTAGTATCTTAATTGAATTGCCACACGAAGGGCACTCAAAGGTTGCTTGAGTGACTTGGGGTCTTATATCCGAAGCCTGTCTAACTATTCCCTCTACAGAAACAAATTTATCCAAATGTGATGACCTTATATTAGCAATCTTTATCTTTTGTGTTTGTGGAAGGTTTCTAAAACGTATCCTTCTTAATGTATTCTCCTCTGGTAAATCAATCTGATTCAAAGCTATTTCAGATGCCTTAATTATTTCCTCTGGAACCTGCAACAAGTCCTCTGCTAATTCATGGTCGAATCTGGCTAATTCTTTAAAATCAATAATCAATGCCTTTTTTCCCTTTTGTATAGATTCATAAATCTCATCCTTATAATTTTCACTTATAAATTCTGTTAGTTTTTCTATTTGTTCATTTATATTCATAACCATAAGAAGATTTTTCCTATTTTAAAGGTATTTTATTGAGAAATAGTAGTTATAAAAAAATATATTTATTATTTATACAATCATTTCTTAAACGATTGTAAATTTTTTACCAGTAGATCTACTGCCTCTTTTAAAGTTGTCTCAGATCTTGTCCCAGTGCATACAATCTTACCATTACTAAACAACAAAAATGTTGCTCTCGTCCCTGCTAACTTATAAACAAGGCCAGGAAACTGTTCGGGTTCATATTCAGTATTTTCTAATTCCATAGCTAAAGAATTTAGATTTAAATCCATTCCTATAGATCCTGAAGCAACCATATTTTGTACCTTTACTCTGGGCTGTATTAATATTTTTATACCAATTTTTTCAATATTCTTAACTATTTGTTTTATACTTTCTCTAAGTTTTTGCATAGATCTTGCACCAGTACATACAACCTTTCCAGAACCAAATATTAACGCTGATGTTTTCGGATCTCTAATCCTCATAACCAAGCCAGGGAATTGCTCAGGATTATATTCTGTATTTGGCAATTTTTCTGCTAATTTTATTAAAGGAATATCATGCTCTAAATATGTCGAGGCTACTATATTAACAATCTTAAGTTCTCTTTTATGAACTGGCATTTAATACACTCCTTAAAATATATATAAATAAAAGTAAAAGTTTATAAAGGTATTTAAAAAAATTTTTTATTTCTTTTGTTATTCTTATTTTTATGATTATTGACCAGATTGTTCAAGATATTTTAATTCCACACAATATTGTTACTTTCGTTCATTTAAAAAGAGAAAGAATATTTAATGATTTAATGGATTTAGTTTTAAGCGCTTATGGATATCAGGATCCTATATACAAAATGTTTTATTCTAAAATTCTTGATGAGAATAGATTTAGAATAGAAGGATTTTCTATTATCAATCCGTATTCTGAAGATATTTTTTTATTTCCGACTGGATCTAGTGTTATATTGAGTTGCTCTGCAGATTACAAATTCATAACTACTTTATTTTGTAGTAGATGTAGATTAATTAATCTACCTGTAATTAAACGTGAATTTTTATAACTTCGTAAAATATATCTTGAAATCCTTTCCTTTAACCTTAAAATTCTCTTCTACTACAAAAGATTGTTCTGGTTTCTTATTTGAGATTTGTATAGTTCTTGAATTTACTTTAGAAGAGATTTCCTTTTCAATTAATTTTTGATTTGTTTCTATATACAAATCAATTACATCTCCTCTTATCATCCCTTGTTTTTTTCTTATATCTTGAATCTTCCTTGTTATTTCTCTTGAAAAGCCTTCTACCTCTAATTTTTTCGTTAAGTTAGTATTTAATTTTATATATCCATGTTTAAACTCAACTGATGTCTTATCAGAAATATCTATCTCTTCAGTTACTATTATTTTTTTAATATTCGTTTGTTTTTTAATTAATTTATTCATCTTTTTAATTGACTTTTTTATTCCTATATTTTTTGTAGATATAGTCACAGAGCCCAATGGCCATCTCAATCCTAACTCTGCTTTATTTCTGGCTGCTAAAATGGATTCTATAACCAACAAAACATATTCCATATCCCCTTCCAATTCATTCTTTATTAATTTTTTATCTGATTTTGGCCAATCTTCTAAATGAACTGACTCTTTTTGATTATAGACCCTTAAATAGATCTTCTCAGTAGTAAATGGTATAAATGGGGCTAATAATTTCAACAGAGTAAGATATATTTTATGTAATATATAAATAGCAGTTTCTTTATTTTCACCTATTTCATTTTGCACCCTATCTCTTATAAATTTAATATAGTCCTTTGAAAAATCAATAGTAAAGAAATCTATTAAAGAAATTATTGCTTGATTTGGTTGTAATTTTTCTAAATCATCTGTAATTTTAATAATTAAATTATTTAATCTAGAAAGTATCCATTTATCCTCTATATTTAATTTTTTTTGTGTTTCCTCTTTAAATTGTGATACATAGGTTTCAAGATTTAAGAGATTATTTATAGTCTTCTTTCTTTCTTCTGTAATATTATAACCAAAACAAAGATTAAATCTGGGGTTTTGTTGTAGATAAATTAAACGCATAATATCTACTCCAATTTTTTCAGCTGCCTCATTAAACCATATAGCATTACCCTTACTCTTATGCATAGCATCACCATTTTCGTCTCTAACCTCTTCATAACAAAAAACCTCTCTATATGGTGGTTTATTCTCTAGAGTAGTAGATATAAACAACAAAGAATAAAACCATAGCCTAATCTGTGCCCGCATCTCTATTACAAGATTAGCTGGAAACCATGCCTTCCAATATCTTTTATCTGTTAAATAATTCAATGTAGAATAAGGAACAACACCAGCATCCAACCAGCAATCACCAACCTCAGGTATCCTTTTAATTTCTCTTTTACATTGATGGCATTTTATATATATTTCATCAATCCAAGGTCTATGAAATTCTGGAAGCTCATCTACTTTTTTTGGGTCAATAGCTAATTTCCTTAATTCTTTTTTTGATCCTATTATTATTATCTCACCACAAGAACACACATAAAACATTAAAGGTAAACCCCAATATCTTTTTCTTGATATACACCAATCCTCCATATTTGTAATCCAATCTTCCATTAACTTTTGACAATAATCTGGCTCCCATTTTACTTTCTTTATATTCATCAACATCATTGGTCTTATTTGATCAGCTGATATAAACCACTCTGATACCATCCTAAAAACCAATTCTTCCTTACATCTCCAACAAATAGGATAGCGATGAGTTATCTGTTCAATTGAAAAAAATGCATTTTTCTTTTTTAGATCATCTAAAACCTGTTTATTCACATCCCACACAAATCTATTTGTTTGCCATCCATATCCATCTCTAAATGTTCCATCCTCATTCAAGGGAGAGAGCGCTGGTAAACCGTATTTTTTTCCAAGTTCAAAATCCTCTTCACCACAGCCTGGGGCTATATGTACTATACCAGTTCCTATATCTGCACCTACCTCTTCCCATGGAATTATTTTATGATTTACATCCTTTTGCACATCAAAATCATCATAAGGGGCTTCATATTCCCATCCAATCATATTAGAGCCTTTAATTGTATCAAGAACAAGATAATCATCATGAATAATCCTCTTTAACATTGATTCTGCTAAATAATATATTTTTCCATTATACCTTACTTGAGAATAATTTAGCTCAGGATTAATAGCTGCAGCTACATTTGATGAGAATGTCCATGGTGTTGTTGACCATATGATCAAATATTCATCTTTATTTTTTAATTTAAATAAAAAATATACTGAGGTATGAGTCAAATCAGCATAGCCTCCATCACTCATTTCATGTTTTGAAGAGGAAGAACCACATCTAATGCACCAAGGCATTATTTTTGAACCCTTATATAACCATCCCATCTCTTTACATTTTTTTAAAAAATACCAGATATGTTCAATATTATTATCTGACATAGTATAATAAGAATTATCCCAATCCATCCATTGACCCAACCTAATAGATTGTTCTGTTTGAATCTTTGAAAACTTATTTACTCTCTCTTTGCATGTATTAGAGAATTTTTCCAAACCAAATCGCTCTATATCTTTCTTTGAATTAAAATTTAAATCTTTTTCTACTTCAACCTCAACCCACAAACCCTGGCAATCAAAACCATTTTGATATCTTTGATCATAACCCTGCATAGCCTTAAACCTTTGATATAAGTCCTTATAAGTCCTCCCCCATGCATGATGTACCCCCATAGGATTATTTGCAGTAATAGGTCCATCAATAAATGAAAATTTTTTTTTACCTTTATTTTTCTCTTGTAACTTTTTAAAAATTTGTTTTTTCCCCCAATATTCTAAAACCTCTAATTCATCCCTTGAAGCATACATGATTTGACTCTAAAATGTATATATTTATAAATTTATCTTTGATCTTATTCTTAACTTAAATTAGGTAGGTGTAATCTAGATGTACGAAGAAAGAAGAAGTAGAAGTGCTCCAGTAAAAGAAGGAGCTATAGTAGACGTAAAAATTGAAGCTGATGGAGCTAAAGGAGATGGCTTAGCAAAGGTAAATGGTTTTGTAGTCTTTGTTAAAGATGCGCATAAAGGCGAAGAAATTAGGGTTAAGATTACAAGAGTACTAAAAAAATATGCATTTGCTGAAAGAACTGATCAAGATGCTACAGAATCTTCTGATGAAAATTATAATGAATCAGAAGATGAGAATCTTAATGAGGATTTAGAGGAGCAAGATAAAGAAATCTCTGATGATGATGAAGAATACTAACAACAAATACAAATTTCAATGAATTAACATTATTTTATTTTTTAAATAATAGTAACCGTTTGATTGTTAGTGGGTATGCTATTATTATTTGTTTAGTTTTGATTTATAAAACTCCTGGATTGTTAGCTTATCTATAAGTTACATTTTTCTAAATATTTTATAAAAGGTTTATTGTTCGCAAACAATAAATAAAGACATTTTTTAAAGGTTTTATAACCTTTAATATCTTTAGAATTGTTTTCTAAAAAACTACAAGCATGATTTGTTATACTTTGATAATAAGTTACTTTGTTCAACTTATCTAGTAATGTATCTCTACTGAAAGTTGTTTTTAAGGCCTTTATTTTTTTGAAAAACTAAAGATTAATTAAATTAAAATGTTATAAACTTATTTTATTTATTTTAAAAAGTCTTGTAAGTCTAAATTACAATGACAAAGTTGATAAAACTTTATAAACAAACAAATTTCTTTTTTGTTATGCATGAAAACTCAATTTGGGTTGAAAAATATAGACCTAAAACATTCGATGAAATCAAGGGACAAAGGCATATAATTCCGAGAATAAAGGCCTTTGTAGAAAAAAAAAATATGCCACATTTATTGCTCTGTGGTCCTCCAGGTTCAGGTAAATCCACTTCTGCTTTTGTTATTGCTAACGAACTATACGGAAAAAACAAAGAAGATTTTTTAGATCTAAATGCGAGCGATAGTAGGGGTATTGATGTAATCAGAATGCAAGTAAAAGATTTTGCAAGAACCAAAAGCATTAAGGATGTACCTTTTAAAATTATTCATTTAGATGAATCAGATGCATTGACTAAAGAGGCACAGCAAGCATTGAGAAGGACTATGGAAAATTATTCTAGGACATGTAGATTTATTTTAAGTGCTAATTTTCCATCAAAGATTATTGACCCAATTAAAAGTAGATGCAGTATCTTTAGATTCAAACCTTTAGACAAAGAAAGTTTGTATGAATATATAGATTATATTACCTCAAATGAGGGTTTAATTCTGAAAGATGGTGTTAAAAGCAGATTAGTTGAGATGGGAGAAGGTGATGTCAGACAAACAGTAAATCTATTACAAAGCTGCTCATCTGTTTCTAAAGAAATTGATTTAGAAATACTTAAAGAAGTAAGTGGAATAATTGAAAATATTGATATTAAAGAAATTTTGGAGTTAGCTATTGGCGGGGGGTTTTTAAATGCAAAAAAAAGATTATTAGATATAATGCTTGAAAATGGTTTAAGTGGGATTGATACTGTTAAACAGATTCAAAAGAGTATTTATGAGTTGAATATATCAGATGATGAGAAATTAAAATTAATTGAAAAATGTGGTGAAATTGAGTATAGACTTGTTGAGGGCGCTAATGATTTTATTCAAATTGAGGCATTGTTGGCTGGTTTTGGATTGGTTAAAAAATGATTTTTATTCAAAAATATAAACCACAGAAATTAGAGGAAATTCCTCAAGAAAATATTATTAAATTGAAGAAATTGTTATCTATAAAAAAAAAAGGAATTTTTGTTTATGGGCCTACTGGTTGTGGAAAGAGTGCAGCTATTGAAATTATTTTGAAGGATTATGATGTTGTTGAGATTGACCCAAGTAATTATATGGGTAGAGAAGAGATAGAAAATAGATTAATTAAATCTTGTAAAGAGAATAGTTTATTTGGTAAGCAGAAATTATTTTTAATAGATAATATTAATGGTATTTCTGGGACAAATGATAGAGGTTGTGTTGGGACAATTGTCGAACTAATTGATAAAAGTGTTTTTTCTGTATTAATTGTCGGTAATGATCCCTATGATATTAGATTAAAGGCTTTGTTAAAGGTATGTACTTTAGTAGAATTTAAGTTAGTTGATGGAAATAGTATTTTTAATATTTTAAAAAAAATCTCTGAAATAGAAAGTATAACTTATGAAGAAAATGATTTGAAGATTATTTCTAGGAGGTGTGGTGGGGATTTGAGAGGAGCTATAAATGATTTACAAGCTGCTTCTTCTTCTGGGTATATTGATTTGAAAGGGATTGATGAAAGAACCTATGAAACAGATATTTTTAATGGGCTAAAATTAGTTTTTAAATCTAGGAGTTTAGATATAACTAAGAATGTTTTTGCTAATGTTAATTATGATTTTAATGAATTTATTTTATGGCTTGAAGAGAATTTACCTTTAGAGTATAAGGGTGAGGATTTAATGAATGCTTATGATCAATTGGGAAGAGCTACAATTTTTGAGACTAGAATTATAAGATGGCAGTATTGGCGTTATTTAGTTTATGTTATACACTATATTAGTTCAGGTATTGCCTTTGCTAAGAAAGAAAAAAGTAGTGGTTTTGTTCAATATAAGAGGACTATGAAACCACTGAGAATTTGGCAAATGAACATGAAGTTGGCTAAAAAGAAAGAAATTATAGAAAAAATGAAGGTTCATTGCTCTAAAAAGAAATTATTTAAGGAGTTTAGATATTATAAATTATTTCTACCATATGCTTTAACTTTAGATAAAGAAGAAATAAAATGGCTAAATGAGCATTAAGCCCTACTATCAAATTTATTTAGAAAATAGTTCTTATGAATTGAATAAACCCAGAATAATAAAGACAAGATAAAAAAAGAATAATATTTAAAAAGATATATTATTTTAATAATATATGAACAAAAGAGGTCAAATATTTATTACTATAGCAATTATTGTTATTATATTTGT
>JAGVZW010000006.1 GCA_018302235.1 Candidatus Woesearchaeota archaeon | reverse complement strand
TTGTAATAAAACAATAATCAAAGGAACAATAATAACAAATAACCAACTTAAATTTTTATTAAATTTATAATCTAAAGAATAACTATCCTTCAAAGAATACCCTATTGCAACAAAAGCAGTAGCAAAAGCAAATAAAGCAAAAATATTTCCTAATAAACCCAATCCAGTAGTTCCTACTTCATTAATTTCAGTTAAACTAGATAATAAACTAAAAACAAATAATATACTAAATAATAAAACAATAAACCCACCATAAATTATAGCTTTTTTTAGATTTTTTTTATTTTTCATCTCTAAAGCCATTTCAGGTACAGCCCAAATTCCAGAAAAAGCAAACAAAATTACACCATAAGGATATAAAATATTTTTCAAATCAAAACTTAACTCTAATTTTTTAAAATGAAAAATAGCAATTACAGAAATAATAAACAATAATAACATTTTTAAGGATGAAAAAATATCTTCAACATCTTCTAGTATTTTTATACTTCCAAAGATTACACAACTAAATATAAACCAAAATAATAAAGAAAAGAAAAAAGAACTTCCACCAAAAATAGCTTTTAGAGAATCACCAGCACCAAGAATATAAGCAACTAAGGTACCATATAAGGCTAAAATACTAAACACACCAAAAATTAACTTTCCTTTTTTACCTAAATATTTTTCAGCCAAACCAATTAATTGATGTTTTCCTTTTGTTCTTAAAACAACCTCAGCAATACATAAGTTTACAATTATAGAAATAATACCTAAAACAATCATTAAAATTATTCCAGGAATAAATCCTGCTTTATTAATAACATAGGGTAATCCTAATATTCCAGCGCCTACAGTCATTCCTATTAAGGTTGACATTCCAGAAAAAATATCTCTAAGCATAAAGTTTATATTAAATTTGAATTTTAAAAATATATTGGGCTTTTAGCATAATCAGGATAGTGCGGGGGGCTACGGACTCCCTGATGCAGGTTCAAATCCTGCAGAGCTCAATTAATTATATAAACTTTTTATCTCTAAAAATATTGGACCTATAGTATAATGGATAGTACAACCGGCTTCGGACCGGTTAATCAGGGTTCAAATCCCTGTGGGTTCAAGAATAAAATTTTTACTACTTATTTTTCCATTTGGATGAGATATCTTAATCTTTTGTGTATTATGGCCTACCATGCCCACGATAATTTCGTGGTGCCCTGGCATAATATTTGATAGGATTAATTTTCCATTTAATGGCGTAACGCCAACAAATACATTGTCTAAATAAACATTTGCACCACCTGGTTCTGAACTTAGTTGAATATCTGCGGGATATAGTTTTAGCATTCGTGCCTTTATTCTAACAACTGGTGTTGTTCCCTCTTTATATCCTGCAACTGAACTTCCTCTTATATTTACATGTGTATAATAATTACTATATCCGCTTTTCTTTATCTCAATTAAATGCCAACCGGGCGCAACATTATCTAATTTTAATGTTGTTTCTCCAACATATACCCCGTCCATATAAACCTTTCCTTCCTCTACATTACTAACTATCTCAAGCTTACCGTATTCTGTTTTTCCTTTTGTTATTGCTCCGCTATAGTTTAAATATGTTGTTAGAAAAAATAAACTAATAATGATAGCAATAATTAAGCTTATATGTATTACCTCTTTTTTTTCCATAATTTTAGAATTGTTTATTCATTTATAAATATTTTCACAAGAAACCAATATCAATTAATAGCCTAATATACCATGGAATGTTATTAACTTTAATATTATACTCTTTTATATAGGAATACTCCTCAAATCTTTCATCTTTATATTCAATTTCTATTCTAATCTGGCCTTTAAAAAATATTTTTCCGCTAGTATGGATAATAATATTCTGTGGTTCACTTAATTCATTTAGCCTTGTTATTTCCTCTTCATTAACCTTAATAACGATATCTTTTGCTGGAATATCGCTTACTAAAATAAGATTTATATCAAATATCTCATTGTAATTAATGTTCTGAGGAAATATAATACTACCTATTTTTAAACCTGGATCCTCTATTATCTCAATACTAATCTTATCTTTTAATTGTACACCATCATAACCTAAATTAATATCATACATATAAAATCCTTTTTTTTGACTCTTCATTTTAAAATCAATAATCTTCATCTCTGAAATTCCTAATCCTAAATTCTTACAATCTTTTTCCATGCAGATTTCTATATTGTTAATTAGAGTATTACCTAAATTTGTAATTTCACAAATAATCATTGGTTCCTCATAATTTAAATAATAATCCTTACTTTTACAGTCTAAATTTAAATCTTTAGAATAACTAGTTTCTTGCTTCTCAGAATAAGACTCTATTAGTATTTTTGCCTCTTCTAAAGTATATTTGTCAAAATCTTTACTATAACTTATATTCACAATACTTTTTTTATGGAATAAGTCTTGAATTTCAAAAACAGATGTATATAAATAACCTTTTTCTAATTCTTCTGGAATTTTCATGATCCAAAATAGTTTTCCTTCTGAATTTGGTTTTAATAAGATTGGTTTATTATTTTTTTCAGTTAACTCTAATGATTTAGTAATAAAAAAAGTATCAGGAACATAATAATTGTGTGGATTGATTATATCTACTTCAACTGGTAAGTAGCTTCCTTCTCCCAAATTATTCTTTAATGGGATTATTTTAAAATTTAATAAAGAATCAACCTCTTTACCGTGTTCTACTATGTTTGTTTTCATATTTATATCATTAGAAAAAAATTCTAAATCCTTTGCTTTCCATAAATATTTTACAGATGGATCTCCAGAATCTAAGGATTCTTTTAGTTTTATGTGCGTTGGATCAATCCAACCATACTGTCCATATGTAATATCAAATGGTATCCATCCAATTTCAGGAAAATAAACCTCTGCCCATGCGTGCGGCCCCCAATCCTCAAGTGTATTTGTATATGCTACCCCAGAAACAAACTTTGCAGGTATCCCTATAGACCTAACCATAGAAATAAATAGATTAGTAATTTCATCACAAACACCATATCTATTAGAATAAACCCAACTTGATTTTTGCACTACTTTTTCTGTAGATGTACTTAAATTATATACAATATTAGTTTGAATCCATACACCTGTATCAAACATGACTTCATAAAGATCTGTTTTTCCAGCTGCTATTTCATTTGCTTTTTTACGTATACCAGAATTAAAGTCAATATACTCCCCTTCTTGTAGAAAAATTGAATCCATGATATTTAAAGGAAATTCTACTTTTTTATCAACTATATTTATTACATTTTTATTTTTTATTTTACTTTCTAAATTTATATTAAATTCAGATCTTTGGGGCGATACCCATAAAAATGAGACTGTTTCGTTATCTTTTTTAACATTTATTTCAGGTTCTGTATTATAATTATCATCTAAAACCTCATATTCGAATTCTGTTTTAGGAAAAAAACTTAAATTGGCAACAACAAAATCTAATTCAGGATTTTTTCCGCTATTTTCAAATTTAAAACCGAAATCTAAGCTAAAATTAAGAGTTAAATAATCGTAATTATTGTAGTCTTCTTGCGCTAGCACCAAAGAACTAAATATAATCAAAAATAAGAAAATCTTTTTCATTAAATAATATTCTTATTATCCTTTAAAAAATTTTTGTATTCTATCTTTAAATTTTCAATAAAAAGATTGAAATCATTAATACTTACTACTGCACCACAAGCATTATCGTGGCCACCTCCATATCCTTTTACCCCATTTAATGCCTTTTCTAAAAATAAAGGAATCTTACAATGATTAGATCTTAAACTCATTACAACTTCGTCTTCTTTTCTTCTGCCTATAATTATAAATTTATTCTTTAAGATATATCTAACTTCTGTGGATAATTCTGAAGAATAACTGTTTTTTGTAGATGGATAAATAAAAATTAACATATTATCTTCAATTTTTGTTTGTAAAGCTATCTCTTTTAGTTTATTATACTCTTTTTGCAATTTTATTCCTTTATTTAACAAATATTTTCCTCTTGGTGTTGTAGCATTAATGATTTCTATTGGGCTTTCGATTTTTTCTAAAATACTTATACATCTTTTTACATCGCTTGTTATACCTTTCAAAACAAAGTTAACTATTAATATTAAATTTCCTGTTTTTGTATTAAATATTATATCTTCTAATTCTTCTTTATTCTCTATTAATTCAAAATATTTTTTTCTATAGTCCTCTATAAAATCAGGCATATCATAATCAGAGATACACCCAATAAAAGCTATCCATAAATCTTCTTTGTTTTTAACTAAATCATATACAATCCTGGTTGTACATGGTATGACTTCTAAATTAAATTTTCTTGGATTATAGTATAAAATATTCTCCCTCTCAAGTATGGGATGATGATCTATCCAAATTATAGGCGCAGAACAATTGTCAATAAATTCCTGCATAACTATTGGTTTATCTAGGATAATAACAAGATCTGGTTTTATTTCTTGAATTTTTTTTAAATTGCTTTCATCAACTTTTGCGCTTTTTAATATTATCCCTGTACCTTTCTTAAAAAATCTTTTTAATAATAAATAGCTACAACAACCATCACAATCATCATCAAAAAAGAACAATGGTCTCTTTGATTTGTTTATACGTTCAAATATCTCTTCTTTTTCCATTAAACAATAAAAAAATAATAATTTATAAACATATCTAAAAACCTTTATAAAGAATAAACATATTAGAAATTAGAATGGTACATACGCTTCCTTTAGCAGCAATGGAGAAATTATTAAAAAATGCAGGAGCTCCTAGAGTAAGTGAAAATGCGAAGAAAGAATTAAGAGATGTTTTAGAAGAATATGCAGAAGTTATAGGAAAATATGCGGTAAAAATAGCTTTACACTCAAAAAGGAAGACAATTAAGGGAGAAGATATAAAAATCTCTTTAAAATCTGAATAATTTCTCAAAAAGTAATATTTATATACTCTACTTATTTACATTTTATAGCCCGTCATGAGAAAGACTCAATCGAGCTCACGGCAAGGCCAAGCAAGGAATTTGGGAGTTAATGTCGGGCCATATTCATAATCATCAAGAACAAGATAATCACATTCATTTATGAAAATATAATTAATGGTTGAATGTATTTAATAATTATGTAGCTTGTTCTTTAGGGAGTATAAAATGGGAAAAATAAGTCCAGTTTCGGCGAAATATATTATTCATTGTTCAATACAAATAGAGGGGTCTGTAGAGCGTCCAGATGTTATTGGGGCTATATTTGGGCAAACAGAGGGTCTTTTAGGTTCTGAGCTTGAATTAAGGGAACTACAAAGAAGTGGAAAAATTGGTAGAATTGAAGTTAATATGGATACCATAAGTGGTAAAAGTAATGGTAATATTTTAATACCTAGTAGTTTAGATAAAGCAGAAACAGCAATAATAGCTGCATCATTAGAAACAATAGATAGAATTGGTCCATGTAATTCTAAAGTAAAAATAGGAAAACTAGAGGATGTAAGAATATCAAAACGAGAATTTGTAATAAGCAGAGCAAAAGAATTACTTAAGGAATTTCAAACTGATTCTTTACCAGATTCGCAAGAGATTACAGATGAGGTGGCTCAAAGTGTAAGAATGATGGAAATATCTGAGTGGGGAATAGAAAAGCTGCCAGCGGGACCAACAATAAATGACTCAGAAGAGGTGATATTTGTAGAAGGAAGAGCAGATGTACTTAATTTATTAAGACGTGGTATTAAAAATGCAATAGCTATGAATGGTACATCTGTTCCTGAATCATTAAAAGAGCTTACTAGACAAAAGATTATAACTGCTTTTGTTGATGGTGATAGGGGTGGAGATTTGATTTTAAAGGAGCTTATGGCAACATCAGAAATAGATTATATTACAAAGGCTCCAGATGGAAAAGAACTTGAAGAATTAACAAAAAAAGAGATTCATATTGCTCTAAGAAATAAAGTGGCTACTGCACAATATAAACCTGAATTAAACCTAAAAAAACCACAAATGCCATTTAAAAGACAATTACAACGACAACAATTAAAAATGGAACAAAAACCACAACAATTTTCTCTTAAAAAAATAGAATTAAATAAAAAAGAAAAAACAATATTTAAAGAATTATTGGACGATGTGATTGGTACGAGGGGGGCCTGTTTATTGGATAAAAATTTAGATATATTGGGAAAAGTACCAACATCAGAACTATCTACAACACTAAATGGAGTAAAAGATATTTATGCTATAGTTTTTGATGGGCTGCTTACAAAAGATCTAGTTAGAATAGGAGAAAAAAATAATATATGTTATTTTATTGCTACAAATATCAAAACTAATGATATTGAGACTAAAATAAATATATTAAGTCAAAAGGATTTAATTTAATTTTTCTAAATAAATATATAGTAAATCTTATAAAGGAAAACAGAATAAAAAAATAGAGGTAAGATATGGTCTATAAAGTAAGAATCCATAAAAATAATGTTAAAAACAAAGAAGATTTAGATCAACTATTAGATGTTTGCCCGGTTGGTGTTTTTATTAAAGAAAAAGGAGAGGTTATTGTAAAGTATCCTGAAAAATGTATAGGTTGTAGAAGTTGTGAAGCTACTCTCTCAAATGGTGAGGTAACAGTTGAAGAGGAATAAAATGAAAAAACAAAAAAAGGTTGTGAGAAAACAAAAGAGTAAATTAAAAGATCAGAAACAATTAATAACAAAATCAATCTTAATTACAGACTTAATGAAAAAATATCCAGATTCTATTAACATTATGTTTAAATATGGTTTACATTGCATTAGCTGTGGTCTTTCTGGTACAGAAACATTAGAGGATGGGTGCAAAGCACACTTTATGAGTGATGGGGATATAAAAAATATGATAGATGAGATTAATCAAGCTGTAAATCCAAAACTTGTTTTAAAAGAAAGTAAAATAAAAATATCAAAACCACAAGAGATAAGACCAATATTACAAGAAAAACAAAAAATACCTTTAGAACAGATTTCACAATTAAAGAAAAAAACTTTTTGGAGTAAATTATTTAAGGGGGTAAAACAATGAAATATATAATTAGTAAAAAACCAAAAGGAGCAAAATTAATATTGGGCTTTCCTAGTTTAGGTCTTGTAAGCACAATAGCTACAAAATTTCTTATAGACCATTTAGATGTAGAGCAAATAGGAAAAATAGAATCTGAACATTTTGTACCTTTAACTGCAATTCATAAATCAAAGATTATAGATCCAATAACAATATATTATAATAAAAAATATAATCTTGTTTTAATACAATCTATAACAGAGATTCGGGGATTAGAATGGGAATTATCTAATATTATACTTAAGATAGCTAAAGAGCTTAATTCAAAAGAAATAGTAATGCTTGAGGGTATGCCTGGACATGAAGAAAAATTAAAGGTATATTTTTATAGCAACTTAAAAAAAGAATGTAGTTTAGAAAAATTAAATGAGGGTATTATAATGGGTGTTACAGCAGCAATATTATTGAAGTCTAAAAATGTACCTGTTACATGTATATTTGCAGAAACACACTCTCAATTACCAGATAGTGAAGCTGCAGCAAGAATAGTACAGGCTTTAGATGAACATTTGGGTTTTAATGTTGATTATAAGCCATTATTAGAGGCTGCTAAAAAATTTGAAACCAATTTAAAAAAATATATGGAAAAGATTCAAGGACAGCAAACAGTTCAACAACAAAAAGATCCAAAATTAAGTAAAAAAGAAAAAAAGGAATTGGACTATTTTGGATAATTTTTTTAATTAAAATCAAACAGAAGTGATATAAGTGAGTATAATAAAAAATATCTGTCAAAATAATGCTGGAATATCTGAACATCTACAATTTATAAGATTTAGTAAGGGTTTTTTTGAAAATAGATTTTATTTTAAAGTAAAAAATGGAAAAAAATTAAAAATATTTTCTGGTTTTGAGAATGTAAATGATTTAATAAAAATTATTGCTGAAAATGAAAAAGAATTATTAGATATAAAAGGAAAGGTCTTTTCAAAGAAAGATTTTCATAAATTTTTTGAAAACAAAGAAAGAAAAAAGGGTTTTTTTGTTGGAGAGATAAATAAATCTATTAGCCATTTGGAATTTAAAGAATTATATGACTTATTTAAGGATGAATATTTATTATTAAATATTAAATCAAATAAATTCTCTTTAAAAACAAATAGTTCTCTACATAATCCAAAAGGTACATATAAGGCAAAATTTGCTGTTCTAGAAACAAGTGATATAGGCTGTATAAAAGATGAGTTTTTATTTGATATTGATAAAAATTTTAAAGAAATAGAAATAAAACATGATATACTTGTAACAGAAATAATAATCCCTGATCAATATAAAGACAACCCAGAAGAAGCAAGAATCAATGCTAAAAGAAAGGGAAAAATAGTAAGGAAGATAAATCTAGATGGAAAAGAAGAACAAATGGAGATTAATTTTTTAGTTTAGATAATTAATGAATAATTATTTTAATCTCTTTCTTTTGATTAAAAAATTAAGATGTAAATATATATTGTATTAAGAGATATAACTTATATGTTCTTCTTTTTTTATTCTTATTACATTATCTACAAAATCTTCTATTTTTGGTTCATGACTAACAATAATTATTTGGGTCATATTTAATTCATTCAAAATATCTTTAATCTTCTCTATTTGTTCATTAGAAAATCCATCAGTTGGTTCATCTAATATTATTAAATCTTTAGTGTTGACATTGCCTATAATATTATTTACTACTTGGTTCAAGGCTAATCTATATGCTAAAGAACTAGTGGTTTTTTCTCCTCCGCTTAGGTTATCAAAAGGTATTATATGTCCATCTTGAAGAATAACCGGAGACAAACTTTCATCTAAATGAACTTCAATTAATTCATCTTCTAACAATAATTTAAACCATTTTTTAAATAAAAAATTAAATTCTGAGTGAACCTTTAACATTACTTTTTTTTCTATTAATGCCATTAAATCAGTAAAATCTTTACTTAGAAATGTCTCTAATTTATCTAATTCTATTAATTTAGACTTCATTAATTCTTTTTCAATTATTTCGTCTTCTAATATTTTTATTTGCGCAAAAAAATAATTAAGTTTTGTCTCTAATTTAATTTTTTCTTCTAAAATTTGCTTTTCTTTTGTAAGATTTAATTCATATATAACCTTAACATTACTACATTCCTCTTCTAAATTATTGTCTATTATTATATTATTTAATTTTTTATTAAAGATGAAAGTATCTTCTTGTAATAATTTATTCTCTTTTTCAAATTTTTCTAATAAAAATTTCTTAGTTTCTCTCTCTATTAATTTAATCTTTATAACTTCATTTTCTTTATCTTTTTTTCTTAAATCATCTAAATTAGATAAAGATGATTTTAATTTCACTTCTTCTGTTAATAACTTTTGTATATATATATTTAAGTCTATATTTGTTTTTTCTAATTCTTTATCTTCTCTAAAAATAACCATGTTTTTGTATTCAATAGTAACCTTTTGCTTGCATAAAGGACAAATGTCTAATTCAGATATGTTAGATTTTATTTTATCGGTGTTTTCTTTTTTATGATTTAATTTTGCGATTTCTTCTATAATTAAAATATTATCTTTTCTTATTTTGTCTATTATTTGTTCTGTTGCTTTAATCTCAGTTTTAAAGTCTATATTGTATAAATCTATATTTTCTTCTAGTTCTTTTTTTATTGAATTTATTTGATATACATTTCTACTGATTATATTATTTTTACTATTTATTTCTTCTTGTAATTTAACTTTTTGTTTTTTGTTTTCATTCATTATAATAATTTCTTTTTCTATTTTTTCAATAATTTTTTTCTCTTCTAAAATTGTTTCTTTAATCGTTTGTTCTGTTTTTCTAATTTTTGCAATCAAAGGTAATAATTCTTCTTTTTCATTTATTAGCTCTAATTTTTTTTCTTTTTTTGATTCTAAATCATAAATTTTTCCTGAGATTTCTTTTTTTCTCTCTCTTAACTCAGAATTAATTATTTTGGAATTATCTCTTATTCTTTTATATTTATCTACATTAAATACCTTTCTTAATGTTTCTAATCTTGTTGTTACATCGCTGCTTAAGATTAATTTCATTTCATCTTGTGGGGTATAAACAGTAAAACGATAGATTAATGGTTTTTTAGTTAAAAAATCCTTTTGGTAATTTAATATTTCTAAAATCTTTTGTTTTAATTCTGTTACAGATAATTGTGTTAAACCATTATTATCTACTAAATATCCAAGATTACTTTTTAATGTTCTTTTTATAGTATAATTTTGATTATTTATTTCAAATTCTAATTCTACACTTCCATCTTTTTCTCCATGTCTTAACAATGTTTCGGTTGAAATTCCCTTCTGAAACCCGAATAAAATAAATTCTATCGCTAACAAAATAGATGATTTTCCTGAACCTATATTCCCACTTAATAGGGTTGAACCTCTATTAAAATTTATATTAATTTTTTTATAACTTCTAATATTTTCTAATGATATTTTCTTAATAAACATAGTTTTTCTAGATATAATTTAATTAAAAAGATTTAGATGTTTTGTTGCTTCTTCTATTATTCTTTTTTCAAAATCTATATTTTTTTCACCCTCTTCTTTTTCTTTGTCTAATATTATCATTAAATCTTTGATTAAATCTTTAAATTCTGTATTGTACTCTTCTATTAATTGTTCTTCTATATTTTCTTCTTTTAATATTACTTCTTTTGCCTCTTTAGTTTTTATTCTAGAAAGATTTTTCAAAACAACAAATGCATTTTTGAAAGTTATTTCATTTAATTTTAATCCACTTATACTGCCATTTAGTTCTCCCATAAATTTTAATAAAAGAATTTTATCTTCGTAATCTTTTAAATTAAATAATTCTTCTCTAATTTCGTATATACTTTTATTTGAAATATCAATCTCTATGTTCAATGTGTCTTTCAAAATAATTTTTTTGTAAATTAGATTATTATTTTCAAAGATAAAAAAACCGCCTGATTTAAAATCCCAAAGTTCTTTAAAATTATTTGGAAATAATGCGCCTGGGTAAACTATTCTTCCATATTCATTTTTAATTATATCAAAGATATAATGCACATGGCCACCTGCGTAATAAGAGAAATTTTTAGGTAGATTGGTATACTCCATTCCTTGAATCTCTGGCTCTGGTTTAAATTCATTTAATGCTGTATGAAACATAAAGATTTTAAATCCGCTTTCAGATTCTAAAAGATCTTTATTTAATTTTTTATAATCTTCTATTTCTAGACTTGTTTTTTTTCCGTATAATCCAGCAATCTTTACACCGGTTTTATCGGTAACAAAACCATTATTAGCTACATCTTTAACCAGATCTGCTTCTTCAAAGACCTTTAGCATTGTCTTTCCTGTTAAACTAAAATCGTGGCTTCCAGCAATGACATAACAAGGAATATTATTGTCTTTTAATTGTTTTAATAATCTCACAACATCTTTTATTAAGTTTATTGGCGGTAAAACAGAATCAAATAAATCTCCGCAAATTAAGATAAAATTAACATTTTCATTGATACAAATCTCAATCGCTGCTTTAAATGTTTTAATATTTAATTCGCGTAATTTTTCTTCTTTCCATGCTCCAATGTGGCAATCAGCTATATGTGCAAATTTCATTTTTTAAAAAAAATATATTCTTTTATATTATTATAGGACCATTAAAAAGTAATTAAATCTTTTTAGCTGTTCCTCTCCAACTGTTTTTATTTCTCCAACTTATTTTAACATCATGTAAATTGATAAACCAAGAAGAAATTTCTTTTTTTGTATAATAAAAGGCTGTAGGAGCTAATAATTGATCAAATATAATAGAATTGGTTCTATAAAACCCTAATTTTTTTAAATAATAAAAAAAATCATAAAAAGATATTTTTGTTTTGGTAAAAAAAATAAAATTTATTATTGGCCAAAAAATTATGGTGATAAAATAACTTAAAAAATAAACAATACTTAACGATAAATTTCGAGTAATGGTTTTTCTAAAAAGATTTAAAAATGGTAATAATGGATTATTTTCTTTGCCATAGACCCAAATAGATATTAAACTGTTCTTTTTTAAATATATTAAGAGTTTATTAAAACCATCTTTTGGATTTGGCAAATGATGTAATACTCCAATAGAATATATATAATCGAAACTCTCTTTTTTAAATGGAAGATTATAAATGTCTGCTTGAATTATATGTATATTTTTTAATGCTTTAGTGTTTTTATAGGCAATATTGACTGAATCTCCTAAATCTATACCTATAACAAGTTTAGCACCAAATTTAGAGCTTAAATACGCATGTCTGCCCATTCCACAGCCCGCATCTAAAATAATCTTGTTAAGAAAAAATTCTTTTTTTACTGGCCAGACCCAATCTAAGAATTGATGCTCTGCTTCTTTGTACATACTATTGAATTTATACCATTCATATGCAAATCTTTTAGCTGTTATTTTTTTCTCTTTATTGATATTATCTAATATTCTAGGTATGCCATTTATAATCTTATAAGATTTTTTACATTCACTACAAACCAATTCCCCTGTGTTAATATTATCTACGCCTTTGTAATCCTTTAAAATAAATTCAGCCTTGCATTTAGGGCAAACTAAATAGTCTAATAAATCAAGATACATGGTGATAAAACTATAATAAATATATATAAAAACAGTATAAACAAAAAAATATAAATTACAAATAACATAACTTATAAATACTAAAAATAAAACCTTTAATTATATGTTTAATAAGATAAAGTTATATTTGCAAAAAAATGAAAATATTATTCTTTTAATAATTCTCTTGGCTGCTTTTATAATTAGATTAAAATATTTTAGTATGAATTCAGCTATATGGTGGGATGAGGGAGATTATTTATCTACGGCAAAACGGTGGGGGGGGTTATCCTATTTAGAAGATACCTGGTATTATAGAAGAACACCTTTTTTACCGTTATTATGGGCTGGCTTATATAGGCTTGGAGCAACAGAGACAATACTTAGGATAACAGAATTAGTATTTTCAACCTTGCTTATTTTAGGAATATATTTATTAGCAAAGGAGATGTTTAATAATAAAGTTATAGGCCTAATAGCGGCTGGTTCTGCAGTTTTTAATAAAATTCATTTGTTTTTGACTACAAGATTAATGACAGAGATCCCTTCAACAACCTTTTTGGTTTTTGGGTTATATTTTTTTTGGAGGGGATATATAAAAAAAGAAAAATCTAAATACATATATCTAGCTGCATTGTTTTTATCTCTTGCTATAATGACAAGAATGGCAACATTTTTAGTTTTGATTCCTTTAACTTTGTATATTCTAATAAAAGAAAAAAAGGATATTTTCAAAAATAAACAGATATGGATATCTTTACTTATTATTGCAATTATTATGTCTCCATTTATATTCTTATATAAAACACATGTCGGGGGGGTTTCAGATTTTTTAAGACATTATACTGTTGGAGAAGAAAGTTCTGGTTCGTTTGTACCAGAAGAATATCTTGGTTTAAAGGGAATTTGGCTCTATTTTATGTCACATTTGATTGATTTTGGGTATTTATTATTTATTGTTTTTGTAATAACATTAATATTGTACATATATCCATTAATCCTTGGCATAGATTTAATACTGAAAAATGAGGAATTAAAAGAAAAACTATTGGTTTTATTAATAATATTAATACCAATCATTTATCACGGTATTTTTAGTCTTTATGTAGAAGAAAGATATTTACTTTGGTCTTTTCCAGTAATATATGCTTTAATAGGCTTTGGTTTATATTATTTATACGAGCAAATTAAAAAGTATAGCAAAAATATTGCTATTGCAGCTCTACTTGTTTTAATTTTTGTGAATAGTTATCTTATCTATCAGGATACAAATATTTTAGTTTTTGCGAAAAAAGATACCTATTATGAAGAACGGCTTGCCTCTGAATATATAAAAGACCATACAACAAAAGACGACCTTATTTATGCAAATCCTTTGCCTAAGGTTATCTATTATTCTGAAAGAAATACAAAAAATTTTCCTAGGACAATAGAAGAGTTTGAAGAGGAAATAAAAAAAACAAAACCAAAATATATTTTAATTTCATTTATAGAACAAACAAAACCATGGATGCAAGAAATAATACAGGTTCCACCCCCTTATTTAAGATTAGAAAATGTTTTTACTGAACAGCAACCTCTTGTTTTTGTTTTTAGAGTTGAAAATGGATAATATTGATGCTACATATAATCATAAAAATTTTTTAGTTAGATATTTTTTTAATAGAAAGACTAATTTAGCGATTAAATTAGCTAATCTTAAAAAAAATGATATTATCTTAGACTTTGGTTGTGGTTCTGGACAGCTTAAAACAAAACTAAAAAATTACAATATAATTTGTTATGATATTACCCCAGAACATTCTGATATAGAAGATTATAGATCAATAAAACCAACTAAAATATTTGCTTTGGATGTTTTTGAACATATAAAAAAATCTGAAATAGAAGAAATAATTTTAAATTTCACAAGAATGAATTCTACTTTCACTTTAATAACTATTATACCTACAGAAAATATAGTTTCAAGGAAATTAAGGAAATTAATAGGCAAACCAGAAAGAGCAGAAGGTCATATAACTCATTTAAAAGAAATCTTGGGGGTTTTAAATAAATATTTAATTCAGAAGGAAAGAATAAATTTTTATACAATAAGTGTTATAGCTAAGTTTACCACATTTGACCATAAAGTGTAGGGTGTTTTTTTCTTATTATACCATAAATAAAACCTGTTCCATAGATAATATGGGTTAAAATTAATCCTAAAAAAACAAATAAACTTCTCTCTATTTTAGTTAACAATGAACTAAAAAAAACTAGATACAAATAAAATAAGACAAAAAATAAATAAAGATATTTAAACCATGTAAATATACTTATTATTGCACCAATTAATAGAAATAAAACAAACCAACTTAAAATAGAATAATATAATTTATCTATAGAAAAATCCTCTTTAATTAACCAGGCCTTATCTCTTGCATATATCCACATTTGCTTCATATGTGGTTTAAATAATTCTCTTCTATAATGGTATACAATTACATCTGGAACATATAATACTTGTTTTTTTAGATTTCTAATATTGAAACAGAGTTTAGAATCTTCTGCTGTTAATAAACTTGGATCAAACCCACCTACTTTTTTAAATAAATCTTTTCTTACAAATAAATTACAGGCTGGTAGTTCTAATACTTTTATTGGTTTATTTACTATTTTATATCTAACACTACTTAAACCAGTT
The DNA here is from genome assembly GCA_018302235.1 of Candidatus Woesearchaeota archaeon. GTDB lineage: Archaea > Nanobdellota > Nanobdellia > SCGC-AAA011-G17 > GW2011-AR18 > DATDVT01. The sequence continues at coordinate 1,851 of JAGVZW010000006.1, read as the reverse complement.
AACCAATTTGCTAACACATCTCCCCCACATTTGCTTAAAAAAGAGCTGTCTTTCGGTGTTAGGTTTGGGCCTCCAACTATACCAATTTTATTATTCTTGAAATATTTTGAAACATTATCCAACCAATCTTTTTGTGGATATGCGTCATCATCTAAAAAAACCAATATTTCTCCTTTGGCTTCTTTTACCCCTAAATTTCTTTTTTCAGACGGTCTTATTTTACCTGTTGGAATTACTCTAATTTTAGCTATTTTTTCTTTTATATCTTCATCAGGCAACAAAATAAATTCAAAATCTTTATTATTTATATCAAAACAAGCCTTAATGCAATCTTTAACATCTCTTTCTTGGTTTATAGACATACAAGGCACAATTATAGAAAATTTCATATTGACTAAATCGTTAAATAAGTTATAAACACTTATTCAACTAAAAATATAAATCAAAAAGTTAATTTTAAAATACCATAAGAAGCTCTTACAAAGACAACATTGTGTTTGGTTATATTGCCTTTAACATCATTAACTTCACAATCATCTAAAACAACGTTCATATAAACATCAAAACTTTTTAAAATACCATTATACTTTGAACCATTAATTAGCTCAATACCAATTCTTTTACCAATTAAATCTCTTAAATCACTTAATGGTTTGCTTGCTTCAACTGTTAGGCTTTCTTCTTCCATCTTAATTTAAAAGAATAAAAGTATAAAAAAGTTTCTAAAATTGCTCAAATACTATATCAATACGTTTAGTTCCTGACGAAAATGTATCTACTCTTATTACATGTTTATAACTAAGATTATGCGGTACATATGTTCTTGTATAAGGTCCACCACAGTTTACTTTTTTCTTTACACCTTCATTCGCAACAGTTGAAAACAAGTAGGTACCAAGACCCCAAACTGTATTATTTAAGTATACATCGGCATTTTGACTAGTTGTGAGGTATGTATAACAATCACCTACTGCTTTACCTGTATAATCTTTATTTAATGGGAACATAGCGATAGCTGCGACAATAACAACCAAAACTATTACAACTAAACCACCATAAAAATATTTATTTTCCATTTTAATCACCTCTTATTTATAATAAATAATATTAAATCTTTTATTTATAAATATTTCGGAAAAAGGGGCTCTGTCCTAAATAGTTCTAAATCTGCTAGATAAGTTATGGTGAGGATTCTCCCATAAATCTCTGACTTAATTGTTGTGACATATTTAGAGTTCACACTAGATCCGAATTTTCTTTTTAAACTTCTAATACTTGCTTCAACTGTCGATCTTCGATTATATGTTTTCTTTCTAAAGAATTCTACAGCTTTTTTCCTCCATCCACCTTTTTTATGTCTTCCAATTTGTCCTTTAATTGGAATGTGTGCTTCTATCTTTCTCCAAAAACAAAATTCATGCAACCAACCAGCATCATAGGCTTTATCAGCAACAAGAATATTTGCTTTTACATTATTTAACAGAGATTTTACATCTTTAATATTGTGTGCTGGTTGAATTCTTACTTTAGCTGACATAAACTTAACATCTCAAAAAAATAACAACCTTTATTAGATTTAAAAAAATGATTAGAATATAAACAAAAGAGGTCAAATATTTATTACTATAGCAATTATTGTTATTATATTTGTCTATATTGGTTTAAAAACATATAATATTATGACGATAGATAAAGGACAAGAGGAATATACTTATTTGAAAGAGAATTATAACAATGAATTAACTATGTGAGAAATAAATGCATAGCAGATGGAAAGGATCCTGATGTTTGTGCTCAAAAGTTTACTGATGTTTTCTTGGAGTTATATGCAAAGAAAATAGATCCTAATTT
>JAGVZW010000005.1 GCA_018302235.1 Candidatus Woesearchaeota archaeon | reverse complement strand
TACCAATATCTTCAACATACGTAATACGTTGCATCCTTAAATTAGAATCTACAACTCTTTGTAATTCCTCTCTTATTTTACTAGAAGCCAAAGGCATAATTCTTTCTACAATTTTATTTTTATCTAAAAGAAGATTTTTTTGAACATATGGTTTTATTTTGCCTTTCCAATTTACTTCATCAACAATATCTGCTATAATTTGTTTTGCTGCGAAAAATTTTGTTCCAATTCTATTTCTAGTCATCCCATCTACTCTTTTCGTATAATTAAGAACATCAGATACTTTTTCAACTATCTGAACATGATGAATATTTCTATTTACAGTAATTTGAGGAACAATTCCTAATTTTAGACAAGCAACAATAACCCCTTTTAATACATTCTCTTTAGAGACATAAATATGTAGCCTATTGTCATAGTAACAACCATCCCCATCAATTAAACCAGCTAAAAAATTAAATGCTGTTTCTTTGTCGTATTTAATTAACCAATAATCTAAATCTTGACTTATTTTAAGTATTTGTCTTGCAGGCTCCATTTTACAACATATAAAATCAGTTGCAAAACCAGAGATAACATGTCCATTGAATAAAGAATTAGTCTCTTTTTCTCTTATTAAAGAAAAGTTTTCATTAAATATATCATTAAAATAGGTTCTAACTGTATTTATAAATAATTTCTTATTTTCTGTTTCTTTTTGCGTGAAAATTACAATCCCTCTTCTTGGCAATCCACTTTTTCCTGAACTTATCTTGCAATGACCATCTGAAAGTAATGCTCCGAGCAGATAAGCTAGTTTTGGTTCACTTTTTTCTATCACAAAATCTGGTAATTTTTCAAGAAGACATATTCCTTCTTGTTCTTCAATTACTTTATTAATTTCTTTCTTTACAAGTTCTCTATTTTTATAGGTTAGCAAATCTTTTTCTCTTTCCAGCACTTAAAATTTTCTTCCATTTTGGTTTACAATTTATATAATCATAAGAAAATATAAACAAATTTTTTTCATATTCTAGAATCTCAGATATTTCTTCAATTTTCTTAAAACCTTTATTTGTTAAAACAATAGTTTCACCACCAAAACAAGTTAAACCACCTTCGTCCGTGACAATTGCAGATGCTTTCTCCATTGCAGGAACATAGTCAGGAGATGTCATTTTAGCAACCAGAACATCACCTTTTTCTATCTTAGAAATTTCTTTCATATTAGTTATGATCTTAACTTTACCGCCTGCAATCCCTGGAGAGGCTCCTAACCCCTCTAGAATAATATTACCTAATTCTTTTGTTGTATCTTCCTTTTTTTCTTTTTTTAGGGTGGTTACTGGTCTTGCTTGGACAATATAAACCTTACTTCCCTCAATAGCAAATTCCATATCCATAGCTCTTTTGTAGTGTTTTTCAATCATTTGAGCTAATTCACCTAGCCTTTTTATTTCGCTTTCATTTAATTTTTGTTCTTTGCCTTTTTCTCCTAATTCTTTTTTAATATTTTTTAAATTATCTCTAGCGTACATCCATTCTTGTTTGTTTACGATTTTATGTTTTAATATTAGGTTGTTTTTATCTAAGATGTAATTATCTGGACTGACTTCTCCAGCAACAACAGCGTCTCCCAAACCAAATGCTGCTTCTATAACTATTTCAGATTCATTATTTGTTGCAGGATTAACGCTAAACATTACTCCAGCTTTTTCAGAATTAACCATTTTTTGAATAACTACAGCTATGTATACTTTGTCATGGGGAAAATTATTTTTAATTCTATAATAAATAGCTCTTGCTGTATATAAAGAAGCCCAGCACATTTGAACAGCTTTAATTAGATTTTGATTGCCTTTTATGTTTAAGAAGGAGGCTTGCTGACCAGCAAAGGATGCGCTATTATGTGTTATAATTCCACTAGCAGCAAAATTTTCTACTTCAGGAACAGTAAAATCATAAACAAAATCATTGTATTTTATTTCTTTAACTTCTTCAATTTTATCCCACTTTATAATAGGATTTAATTCTTTTTCTTCTTTAAAATCTGCTAAAGTAGGTAACTTTTCATTACCTTTTAGTTCTTTAATATTTTTAACTTCTTTTATAGTTAAATCATTTTCATCCAAAATCAATAAGGTGTGGGTTGGAGAGACCACAATTCTTTTTCCAGTTTCAGTAATTATATCATACAATCTTTCTTCGTTTTTAACTTTGTGCTTATATAAATTACTGACTTTACACCATTGAATCTTATTTTCTTTCATAGCAGGAATTTCAATTTCATAGCCTTCTCCTTCGCCTACTAAGTCATAAATTTCTTCCATACTTTTAAAATAAATTTTATTATTAATTTTAATTATAATATGCTCATCTTTTGAGATACTAGGTAGATCTTCAGCGGTTGCAGAACTTCTAACAGCAACAAAGGGTGCATCTCGTCCGGTTTTAATGATATTCAGTGCATTTTTTGAAACCCCATGTAATTCAGAATTAACATTTAAATTATCGTATGCTTCAATAATATCTTTTTGGATTTCATGCAATATTTCTGTTTGTAAGATTAAATCTTGAACTTCTTGAGAAATGGTTTGTAGTTTTTGTGTGTCTTCTATATCAACTTTAGATAGTTTCTCCATAATTTTATTTTTTAACCTTGTTTTCTCTATATATTTTTTAAAGGCTTGAGCTGTAACTACAAAACCTGGAGGAATTGGTAGCTTAGAATTGTACATTTCTCCTAGAGAGGCCCCCTTGCCTCCAGCGATGGCTACATCTTCATTAGTTAATTCTCTAAACCATTTTATGTTTTCATCTACCACTTTTTACTCACCTTAATAATAAAAAAATTAGTAGTTATTAAAAGTTATTATAGTGTTCTGTTCTAAATCTCTGAGGTTACACTGGATATGTGTACACAAGCTCTTTAAAATATATTTGTTTATACACTAGAGTCATAAATTAGTACTTGAAAAAAATTTATAAATCAGGCTATATAAATATTTTGGGTTTAGATTTGAGGAATATTTAAAAATTGAAATTTTATTGAGAAATGATGTTTGATATTACAGTGATTGGGGGTGGACCAGCAGGTCTGAGTGCTGCATTATATGCTAAAAGGTTTGGTTTAAATATTTTAGTTATAACTAAGGAATTAGGGGGGTCTATAGTAGATAGTTATTCTGTTGAGAATTATTTGGGTTTTGGATCTGTGGATGGTGAGGAGTTAATTAAGAGATTTAAAAAACATTGTGATGATTTTCATGTTGAATTTGAGTTTGATAATGTTTTAGGTATTGATGGAGAGAATGATGATTTTGTTGTTTATACAGATCATAGTACTTATTTAACAAAAAAGGTTATATTAGCTTTAGGTACAAATAATATGTTATTGGGTGTTAAAGGGGAAAAGGAGTTCATAGGGAATGGTATAGGTTTTTGTGCTGTTTGTGATGGTATGTTTTTTAAGGATAAAAAAGTGATTGTTGTTGGGGGCGGGGATTCTGCTCTTTCTACAGCATTAATGATGAAAAGACATACTAAGGATGTTTTATTGGTGGTACGCGAGGATGTTTTTACTGCCCAACCAATGATGAAGAATTTGGTGAAAGATATTGATGTTATTTTTGATCAGGAAATTGTTGAATTTATGGGAACTAAACGTTTAAAATCTGTTAAGTTTAAGGATGGCACTGAAATGAATGTTGATGGGGTTTTTATAAGGATAGGAAGCAAACCAGATATTAATCTTTTATCTCATTTGTATTTGGATGTTGATGATGAGGGATATGTTAAGATTGATGCTAGAATGGAGACAAGTAGAAGGGGAATTTATTGTGCTGGGGATGTTACTAATGGTAGTAATAAGTTAAAACAATTAACAACTGCAGTTGCAGAGGGTTCTATTGCAGCACATTCTGCTTATGAGGATTTGGTATGATAAGAGATTTTATTAATCTTTTTTAAGTAATTTTTCGATGTTGTGTAGATATTTTGGCAGGTGCGGGGGTTGTAGTTTGCAACATTTGGATTATGATAAACAATTAGAACAAAAGAGGGATTTAGTTAAAAATCTTTTAAATTTTTCTGACATTATGGTTTTTAGTGATAGTGATTTTTATTATAGAAACAGGATTGATTTAGTGTTTCACAAGACGGGTTTGGGTTTGAGAAAGAAAGGAATGTGGTGGTGTGTTTTGGATATTGAAGAATGTATAATATGTGAAGAACGAATAAATAAAATAATTAATGAGTTAAGGGATTATTTTAAAGAAAATGATGCTTTTGATATAAAGAGAAGGATTGGGACCTTAAGATATGCTGTAATTAGGGTTACCAGAAAAGAGATTTGCATTAATTTCATATTAAATTCAGATTCTATGAAAATATCTGAGGCTATTGAGAAAATAAAAGGTTTTAGAACGTGTGCTAATGATATTACTATAGGGTATGTTGGAAGAAATAGTGATTTAAGTGTAACAGATGATTATTTTGTTTTAAAAGGCAGGGATAATTTAGAAGAAGAAATATTAGGAAGGGGGTTTATTTTTAATTGTCAATCATTTTTTCAGAATAATTACAATGTCGCTGTTAAGATGCATAAATATGTTAGTGGTTTGTTGAAAAAATATAATGGTAATTTGCTTGATTTATACGGTGGGGTTGGTTGTTTTGGAGTGATTAATTCTAATGGCTTTTCTAAGATTTTGGTTGTTGATGAGTCTAAGAACGCTATAGCTTGTGCTAGGATAAATATTGGAGATTTAAAAAATATGGGGGTTAAGTTATTGGATTCTAAGTATTTAAAAAGACTAGAATTAAAGGGAAGGTGGGTTGTGATATTAGATCCTCCAAGGAGTGGGATGCATTTTAAAGTGATTGAGGAGTTGAATTTATTAAGACCTGAAGCAATAATTTATGTTTCCTGTAACGTTAAGCAATTAGCTAGGGATCTGGCAAAGTTTAATGATTATAGGATAGAAAGTGCTGCTTTGTTTGATATGTTTCCTCAAACAGAACATTGTGAAGTAGCAGTAGAATTAAAACTTGATAATTAATATACCTTTGTTTATGTTTAAAGTAAGTTTATTCTTAAATTTTTTTATGTAATCTAGGAAATCCAACATTTTTTCTTTATGACTTATTACATTGTCGCATATAATAAGGCCATTTTTTTTAATTAGTTTTTCTGCTTTTTTAAAATAATCTATGTATTCTTTTTTTGTGCCATCAATAAAGATCAAATCAAATTTTTCTTTTATGTTGTTTTTTAAAAAATTTTCATTTTTTAATATGATGTTGTTTCTTTTTAATTCTTTAAGATTTTTTTTTGCTTGTTCGAATCTATCCTTTCTTATTTCATATGAGATTACATTTTTTGCGTTTAGAGATAGCCAATATGTACTATAACCGTGGTTTGTACCGATTTCTAAGATTGATCCTTTTGTTAAAAATGATAATAAAATTCCTGTTTCTCTTGAGATATTTTTTTGATCTTGTTCTAATATTGTTAATAACATATTTTTAAGAACATTTATAAAAATATAAGTTTTTTTGTTTCTTATGAAAAGGATAGAGAAAAAAGAAAATCTTAGATTGTATTATAATTTAGTTAAGAAATATAAATTTGTTGTAGTTTGTTTAGTTCTTCTTATTTTGTTTTTGGAAATTACTTATATAGCTGATACTTTTTTATTCAAATTATTGACTGATAAGGGAAATGAATTTTTTTCTGGTTTGTTGTTAAAACAGGATTTTTTTTATTTTTTAGGGGTATTAGCTTTGGTTTATATATTTTTGGTGTTGATTAGAAGTATAGGTATATGGTTCCAATTCCATCTTTTAAATAGATTAGAAATAAATATGATTGCAGATGTAAAAAAGAAATTTTTTAATCATATATTGGGATTATCATATAGTTTTCATGCTACAAACAAAACTGGTCAAATTATTTCTAAATTAATAAGAGGATCAAATGCCATAGAGGGAATAACAGATGTTTTTTTGTTTCATTTTTTACCATTTTTTTTGAAATTTATTTTAGTTGCTGTGGCTTTAATTTATTTGGATTGGTTATCTTTAGTTGTAATCTTTGTTGTGGTAATATTTTTTATGATTTATAGTATATTTATTTACAATAAACAGCAGTTAGCAAAACTTGAGGCAAATAAGGCAGATGATTATGAAAAATCTATGATTAGTGATACTTTCACTAATATTGAGTCAATAAAATATTTTGGCAAGGAGGATTCTGTAAAACGGAAATATTCTAAGCTAGTGGAAATAACAGGATTTTTGTTTTTAAGATCTTGGAATTTTGTTAGATGGGCAGATTCAGGGTTGTATTTAATATTAGGTTTTGGGACTTTTTTTTTGATTTATTTTTCTATACTTAAATTTATGAGTGGTTTATTAAGTTTGGGGGATTTGGTTTTTATTTATACAACTTTTGGTTCTTTAGTTGGAAGCATGTATGGTTTTGTTGGGGGGATTAGGGGATACAATAGGGCGGTTGCTGATTTTGAATCTTTGTATGCCTATAATAGGTTTGAAAATGAGATTAAAAATAAGGCTGATGCAGTATCTTTAAAAATTAGAGATCCAGTAATAGAATTTAAAAATGTTGACTTTTCGTACGGTAAAAGACAGATTTTGCATAGATTTAACCTAAGAATTGATGCTTATAAAAAGGTTGCTTTAGTTGGGCATTCCGGCAGTGGAAAGAGTACTGTTGTGAGATTGTTGTATAGGTTATTTGATGTAGATTTTGGAGGGATTTTGATTGATAATAGAAATATTAAGGATTTTGAGCAAGAGTCTTTAAGGAGTGAGATGAGTATAGTACCGCAAGAATGTATTTTGTTTGATGATACTATTTATAATAATATTAAATTTTCAAATCCACAGGCTAAGAAAGAGGATATTTTAAGGGCTATAAAATATGCACAGTTGGATGGAATAATTAAAAAATTTTATAGTGGTTTAAATACAGTTGTTGGGGAGAGGGGTGTAAAACTTTCTGGGGGCGAAAAACAAAGGATTTCTATTGCCCGGGCCATTTTAGCAAATAAGAAGATAATAGTATTGGATGAGGCTACTTCTGCTTTAGATTCTAAAACAGAATATGAGATAAGGAAGGCAATGGATAGATTGATGTATGGCAAGACATGCATAATTATAGCGCATAGATTGTCTACTATTATGAATGCTGATGTTATCGTTGTAATGGATAAGGGAAAGATAGTGCAAATTGGAAAACATAGTCAGTTAATAAGACAGGATGGTATGTATAAAAGGTTGTGGAATTTACAAAAGGGAGGCTATATTAAATAATTATTGAAAAATATTCCAACATAAATAATCTTTTCCTTTAGTTGATTTTTTAAGTAGTTTTATATTTTTACCTTCAACTTCGAATGATGCAAATGTTCCTTTTGAACATTTTAAGAAATATTTACCTGTTTTCCAATTTGCACTATGTTTTAAAAATTTTATAAATTCTTTTTTATCTTTGATATATTCTTCTTCAATTTTTAGCTCTGGTTTAAATTGATAAATAATAGAATAATTTGGGCGAACCTGCATAACAATCATTTTTCCTTCGTACATTGTAAATAAAAACAACTAAAACTTTATAAAGCTAATCTGCGCAAAATACATCCAGGTTATACGCCATATCTTTTTCAGATTGAAGTTTATTTTTAGATTTTAGGTATTCTCTTGCAAGTAGCCAGAATATTAACCCCAAACTTTTTCTTCCTTTGTTGTTGCATGGTACAACTAAATCAAGATTGTTAACCTCATTATTTGTATCGCAAAGGCCGATCACTACTATGCCAACCTTTAAGGCATCGTCAACAGCGTTTTTATCAGGTAGTGGATCCACTACAAATATAAGTTTTGCTTCTCTGAAATTTTCTAGGTTTTTGTTTGTTAGGATTCCTGGTGGGTATCTTTTTGTTATAGACTTTATTCCAGTCAGCTCTGAGAATAGTTTTGCTGGTATCCAACCGTTTTCTCTTCTGCAGACTATAAGTATTTCGTCTGGTTCATAGAAGGATAATAGCTTAGATGCTAATCTTAATTTTTCATTAACACTTTGTATATTAAGAACAGCTAGTGAGTCTTGTCTAACTTTATAAATAAATTTGCTCATTGCTTTTGTTCTGAATTTTGTGCCTATATGTAAACCAACTTTTAGATATTCATCTAATGGCATTAATAGCTCTGATTCTTTTACTTCTTCAGACATGAGAAGAACAGAAAAATAATAATATTTAAATGTTTCTATGCTTTTTTTGTTTGATAAAATGGATTTTTGCGCATTAATTTGGTTTAAATAATTTAAAGATTAGAAGCTTTAATTTTTGATAGTTTTGTCTTTTATATGTACATTTATTTTGTTGCAATGTTTTTCTATTGGACATTGATTACAGGTTGGGTGGATTGGTTTGCATATGTGTTGACCAAATGGCACTAATATTTTATTTAAGTCTATCCAATATTTTTTAGGAAGTTTTTTTCTTAGTGTAATCTCTGTTTCTAGCGGTGTTTTGGTTTTAATATATCCCCATCTATTTGTGATTCTATGTACATGGGTATCTACACAGATTGCAGGTTTTTTGAATGCTACGGCTACAACAAGATTTGCTGTTTTTCTGCCTACACCAGGTAGTTTTGTAAGTTCTTCTACTGTGTTTGGAATGATATTGTTGAATTTTTCTTTTAATATTTTTGGAATTTGTTTTAGATATTTTGTTTTTGTTTTGTAAAAGCCAACAGGATAGATTAGGTTTTGTAGTTCTTTTTTATCTATGAGTTCTAGGTCTTTTGTATCCTGTACCTTTGTGAATAGCTTTTTAGCAGCTTTTGTTGTTATTTCATCTTTTGTTCTTGCAGAGAGTATTGTTGCAAGTAATATTTTAAATGGATTATGTGTTTGATTTTCTATTAATTCAATAGAAGGTATTTTCCAGTTATTCGTTTCTTTTTTTAATATATTATATATTAGATAAATATTAATTTTTTTCATAGAGTATTTCTTATGTTAATTTAATTTAAGTGTTTTGGATAAAAAGATTTATTAGCTTCATGTTTTTTCTTTAATTATGATAAAATGTGATATATGTGGGGGAGAAATAGAGAAATTGTTTTTGAATAAATTTAGAGGGACATATCAAGGAAGTGGGAAGAATAAGAGATTAGTATGCAGTAATTGTCAGAAAAAACTATGAGAAGTTTAATACATTGTAGTTTTAACTATAAAAATGGAATTGAAAAGTTTTAAGTGGATTGAGTTAATCAAATTTAGGAAAATATATTAATTATTCCTTTAAAAAAATAGATTGGATGCCCTAGTAGCTCAATTGGTAGAGCATCGTTCTCGTATATAAAAGAGTAAAACGAAGGTTGTGGGTTCAAATCCCTTCTAGGGCTTAATTTTATATAGAGCTTTTTGTTTTGGAAAGTATGGATTTATTTCATATTATCTTGTTAAGTATTGTGCAGGGGATTACAGAATGGCTGCCAATTTCTAGTTCTGGGCATTTGGTTTTGTTGCAGGAATATTTTAATTTAAATGTACCTTTAAGTTTTGATATTTTTTTACATCTGGCTTCTGTGTTTGTTTTATTTGTTTTTTTTAGGATGGATATTTTGTATATGTTTAGGGCAGTAAAAAATAGGAATTTTAACTCTGATGATGGAAGATTATTTTTATTTATTATTATAGCTAGTATTCCTACTGCTATAATTGGTTTTTTGTTTCAAGATATTTTTGAGGGTTTTTTTACTAATGTTTTATGGGTTGGGATTGCATTTGTTTTTTGTGGGAGTTTAATCTTCATAACTAGAAAAAGGGTTCAAGAGAAGGAAATTGACTTTAAAAAAAGTTTTTTAATAGGAATAATGCAGGGTATAGCGTTAATTCCAGGAATAAGCAGAAGTGGAGGTACTATAAGTGTTGGTTTATTATTAGGGATTGATAGGAAAAAGGCCTTAAGATTTAGTTTTTTATTGGTAATTCCTGCGATATTAGGTGCTTTTTTTTTCAAATTAAAAGAATTTGTTGGTTATGAAATTTCTCTAGATTATTTAATTATTTCTTTTTTTGTGACTTTTTTAGTTGGTTATTTCACATTAAAGCTACTGATTAAGATTGTTAATTCTGGTAAATTTTATTATTTTGCATATTATTGTTGGGCAGTAGGTTTATGGATTTTAATTTTTAAATTATGAACATAGATTTTTTTTAAGGAGAAAGTTTTATATTGATGGCCATGTTGTTTTTTATAAATGGGGGCGTAGTATAATTCGGTAGAATAGGCGGCTCCAGTATGGAGCAATGAGCTTTTTGGCTGTGATATATATGCATGAAGATACCGCTTGGTGCAGGTTCAAATCCTGCCGTCCCCACCATTACATTTTTATATTTGTATTTTATTTAAATAATATGAATATTAAGAGAGAGGTAGAAACATTTGGAAAAGAGATTAAAGGGCATAATGTTAAATACATTTTAATTTTGGCTGTTATTCTTTTGATTTTAAGCTTTTTAAGTAAATTATTATTATATATAGGGATAGTAGTTTTAGCAGTTGGTTTATATTATTTTTTAAAAAATAAAAGATAATCTTTATAAATCAATTTTGTTTTACAAATCATATAATAAGGCGGGGTGATGATTATTGGCTAAAAAAAGAAGGGTTGTTAGGAATGTAAAAAAAACTAATATTATACCAGATAGTTTTAAATTTGATCAAATTAAAGCGGATCCAATTGAAGAATTAAAATCTGTTAGTGTGAGGGATAAATTATTATCTAGACCTAGAAAAGTCAAGAGTGACATTGTTAATAAAATGATGCAAAATTCAGGGAAGGCTAATGATCATTGCAGTAATGATAGATTTTGTGTACAAGCAAAATATTGTGTTGTAGCATTAGTTATTTTATTTGCAGGTTTAGCAATTTATGGAATGTATGATTTAACAGGAGAGAGTGTTAGTATAGAATATAATTTACCTCATGCATTTTGTATGAATGACATGGATTGTGAATATGGATGTATTTTGTCAAGTGGTACAGAATGTAAAGCTGAGTTGGGCAATTGTGAATGTGCTGGAAAGCCTTTAGGTGATTTTTGTGCTAGTACTAGAGAATGCCAGAATGCTTATTGTTCGTCAAGCAAGATATGTGGTGGTTTAAATGCTCGGTGTGAGGGAGATGAGCAGTGTTTTAAGGGAGGATGTTCGGTAACTGGATATTGTAAACTATTAAAAGGATATGGTGAATCTTGTAGAGATGATGACGATTGTAAGAGTGGAAGGTGTGGTATAAGTGTAGATAACATAAAAGTTTGTTATTAATAAAGGGCGATAAGGGGGAATCGGACCCCCGTCTCAAGCTCCACAGGCTTGCATCCTAACCATTGAACGACTATCGCCATATATTTTTTTGTGTTTATGTTCTTTATATATTTTACTGGAGATTTTTTTATTTGCTAGGTAAAAAAACTATACAGACTTTAGTCTGTAGATGAATTGTTTTTCTTGATTGAATAGAATTCTTTTTTCAAATTAAAAAAAGAAAAAGTATGGAGAGCGAAGCTTGTGCTATGCAAAGTCAACTATACTTATCGTGATCTTTTTTTGCCATGAAGAAAATTTGCTAGTTCGATTGGCTATTCAGATTTGTCAACAACAATGAAATTATATTCAAACTCAATTAGAACAGAATGACTTGATTGTCTGCTAAGGAAACTCCATCATTTAGATGAGAGAGGAAGTCATGATTTTAAAATAATTTTTAGAAATATTTATAAATGAATTTAATTTTACAATAATGTTATGTATAGAAGAAGAGGTGAAGTATGAAAATAAAATTAAAAAATATATATTTAATCAGTTCAATATTTATTCTTTTACTAACTTTGTTTATTTTTGTTGGAATGTATAATACAGGAAAAATTGTAAAATCAACAAGTCAAATTCTGTTGCCTGAAGGTAATGTGGGGGATCCTAGTTCTGCAAGTACTAGTATAATAATGAGTTTTCTGGGTGATTTGGGAACACAAGTTCCTTGTGAAATTGATGATGATTGCTCTGGGATGAAATGTTTTGAGGGTATATGTTCTAGAAATTGTTATTCAAATGCTGATTGTTTTGAGGGTTATGAATGTGTTTATGATGGTTCTTTATTGGAGGATATTAATATTGTTGATGATACACGGGTTAAGATAGGTGGTATAGGTGAAAGACCAGAGGTTAGTCTTCCTCCTTTGAATATTAATCAATTATTGCAAGGTGGATCAGCGGGTAGTTTATTGCTTCCTGGTGGTGTAATTCCATCAACTGAAACCAGTATGATAATTAAGAATGATCCTATGTTACAAAATCAAGATATAGAACCTATCCAAAACTTTAGGCTATCTGAACCTAGTGTGGCTAAACCTTTAGTCTCTACAGGCAAGGTAGTTTCTTCTTTAGTAGGTTTAACTTTAGGGGGAGGTTCTGTACAAGAATCTGGTGTTTGTGTAAGAAGTGATGATGAAGAACCAGAAGAAGAAGAAGAACCACCTGAGGAAGAATCTTTAATTGGTTGTAGTGATAATAGTCAATGTGGTCAAATGCGTCCTTCTTGTGGATGTGAATTTTTTGGAATGTTTGAGCCAGGTGATAGTTATGATGCTACGCTATTAGGTGCACCATTTGAGTTTGAATTTTATCAGGATATGAGAACTGCTAGTAGGCCTGGAGTTATATTTAATGTAAATGGAGAAGAGGTTTTCTTAGATGTATTGGGGACTTCTCAGGATATAAATGGCTATAATATTGCAGCATATGATTTGGGAGAATATGTTGGTATGTGTATTAAGGGATTATGTGGGGGATATTTAGCTTATTGTGCAGATGATAGTCAATGTGTAAGTGGGGTTTGTGATCCAAATGGACATGTTTGTTCTATGCCTAGCCCAGCTACGGAATGTATGGATTATAGCTCTAATTATTTTACTAATGGGGCTGTTACATCTTATGTTAGTATTGATGATGAATTAATGGCATATTTTGGGGATGAAAATGGGGGGTTTTACTCTGTTGATTTAAACAAAGGGGTTGGTTTATTTAATATGAAAAATTTAAGATTATCAAGTCCTCTCCTAAGATGGAAATTTGTGGATATCGGTGCTAGTGAAGTTGGAGCAGTTAAAACTCCGCCTTATGTAGATTATGATTCGTCTTTGGTATATTATGGAACAGATAAAGGGTGGTTATATGTGCTTGATGTAACAGATGGTTCTAAGGTTGCTAGTTTAGATGTTACAGGCAGTAGAGATGTTGGTTTGTTGGGATCTTATAATGGCATATTAAATTATAATGGAAATTTGTATATGACTGATACTGCAGGATTTTTGCATGTAGTTAGTAAAATATCTGGTATTTCTAGACAAGCTACTTTGAATGAAAATTCAGTTAAAATAAAGGATAATAGAATGATTTCGTCTCCTGTTTTAGATGATGTTAATAATCTATTATATATAGGTACAGAGGATGGTGAAATTTATAAGGTAAGTATTAATAGTCAGGGGACTATGAGTGATCCTGTGAGTGTGTATCATGCTGATGGGGAGATATTTATAGGAACGCCTTATATTGATGATAATTATTTGTATTTTGCAGGATGCCAGAAATTATATAAATTTGATAAACGGACTTTTTCGTTAAGTGATTCTGTTGATTTAGATCTTAGTGTGCAATCTAAGTGTGTTAGTTCAGCATTGAGTAAAGTAAATGGTTTGATATTAGTTGCTGCTAATGATGGTGTTTTATATGCTTATTCAGCAGATACTTTATCGCTTTATTGGAAGTTTACTCCATCACAAGGGGTTCTTGCTAATAGATTAAATTTAAATTTAGAACCTATGAGGAGTATGCCAGTAGAAGCTGTTAATGTTGATGGGATGGTTTTTGTTGGAAATGATAATGGAAGGGCTTATTCAGTTGATTTAAAATTAGGAGAGGCATTAGGGGAGCATATTGTACGAGGGGATGTACATACATTGAATAGTTTTGAGTTTATGGGTTCATCTAAGGTAATATTTGGGGCAGAAACAGGGATTTATGTTATGGATGTAGAAAATTGTATGGCTACTGACGATATATGTACTTCAGATGTTCATTGTAATGTTGGAGAGATATGTTTGAATGGTGCGTGTGAGGATGTAACTTATGAGGTGACAGGATTTGGTGAAAGTTGTGTAAGGGATAGTTTGGGTGTTGCTGTTGATATAAATAATTATGATTCAATATTATCAGGTATTAATTCTGGAGAATATACTATAAACGATGATTATTGTAATGAAGGTTTATTATGTAATATAAATACCTTTGAGTGTGATGCCCCTTCTGGATGCGCACAAGATTGTACTAGTTTAGGAATGTATTGTAGTAGTATGATAAGTGGGATATGTGGTGGGGAAGGAGCTAGTTGTATGAGTACTGAGATCTCTCCTGATGGTTTGGATGAGACGCATATGCCTTTAGATTCTATGTGTACAACAGGATTTACTTGTAATCATGAAAGTGGTGTTTGTGTTTCTGTTTGTGAGAATGGTGTGCAAGATACAGGTGAATTAGGTATTGATTGTGGTGGGACTTGTACTCTTGAATGTGGTGAATTATTATGTGAGAATGGTGTGCAAGATACAGGTGAATTAGGTATTGATTGTGGTGGGACTTGTACTTTATGTCCAGGTACTTGTTTAGTTGATTTAGATTGTGATCAAGGAGAATTGTGTTATACTAATGTTTGTGTGAGAGGATGTTCTGGTGATAATGATTGTCAAAGTGGTGAGGATTGTACAAATGGAATATGTTTACCTACCATAAGTTTAACAGCTGGAGATTCTTGTTTAAGAAGCATTGAAACTCAATCTATGATTGATTTACCTTCTGCTGATAATGTTGAGGGATGGCAGGCATTATATGATGGTATTGGCACAGGTATTTTTGAGTTAAGTGTTTGTGATACTGGATTGATTTGTGATCCCATGGGATTGCTTTGTGTAGAGCAGGTATTGGGATTGGGATTACCTTGTGCAGATGGTTTGGGACCTGGAAATGAGTGTACAGATAATGATGGAGTAAAGGTTGGACATTGTAATAGTGATTTAATATGCGGGGGAGAGAATGCAATGTGTTATCCTGATCAGAATAAATTATGTGCTAATGGTTTAATTTGTGATCCTATAACTGAAATATGCATAGTTTCTGATTTAAAGAATTCAGGAGAGGTTTGTATTGTTAATAGTGATTGTTTGTATAATAATTGTGTAAATGGTATATGTGGGGGTGTTGGTGCAGTATGTGCTATAGATAGTGAATGTATGTCTACTGCTAGTTGTGAGAATGATATATGTACTGTATTACCTCAAGAATCTGTTTGTGCATATGGTTTAATGTTAATAAATGATCCATTAAATCCTAAAATAGTATTGTATGCTGATAAGGATATTTCAACATTAAATTATGTTTGTACAATAGAGGATAGTACGGCTACTAGCACTTTATTTAGTACAGATAATTGGGATGAACAATATTATTATGCAAGGGTTGCTTATGATTCATCTGTTGAGATTGACGATATTGATTGTAAACAAGGAAGTGTTGCTTTAAATACTGAGATGTATTCTTTGGGTGGAAGAGATTATGATGTATATTTTAAGAATCCAACAGTAGTATCCGGGAGTGTAGAATGTGATATGCAAGTTTATGGTAGCGTTTTAGCAACTATTGATGTAACTCAATATGAATTATTGAATAATATTGTAATGTATGATAGTGCTACTGGTTATACTGAAATATTATTGCCATTTGATATGGAATTTGTAAATGGTGAGTTAGTTAGTTGTGGTTTAAATTATGGGATAGGTGGATTTTTTGTAGATCAGAATAGTATGTGTGTTGATAGTGGATGTAGTGCTAATATTTTGTGTCCTACTTCTCTTCCACCTGGCGGTGGAGATGGTGGAGATGGTGGAGATGGTGGAGATGGTGGAGATGATGACATTATCGATTGGGGTGGATATACTGAAGAGGAAGAACCAAGACAAGAGGTTATTCCTACATATGAAGAGCCTTCTGAACCTGAACCAAAGCAGATAGATGAACAACCAAAAGATCAAAAACCAAAACTTCCAGTTACAAAAGATGAGGGATTGAAATGGTGGGTATTATTGCTAATTATTTTAGGAGGAGTAGTTTTGATTGGGGGAATAGGTGGATTAGTCTATTATTACACTGTTGTTAAAAAAACATCTCTTGGTGAGGAAATAATTGGTACTGAATCGCCGATTGTAGATATTAAAAAAGAGGTTAAATTGAAATGAACAAAGAAAGAATATGGTTGTTGGGTATAATAGGTGTAATTTTTTTGTTTTTTTTTGTGACTATATTTATGCAGTATAATAATAATGGTGTTTCTTTATATGATGATAGCGTGAGCTATAGTGGAAGGGTTGTTTATGATCAGAGTAGTTGTTTGAGCCCAATAAATAAATTTAAAATAGGTGAGGCTAATGAATATATTCTTAGTTCTCCTTGGTTGGGAAAAAATAATAATATTTTAATAGGAACTTTATTTGGAAATTTTTATTCTTATGGTTTGAATGGTAATAAAAATTGGGGGGTAACAGTAAATAGTGCAACTAAAAAATATCCAATTTTGAGTTTGGCACAAATAGATGAGCAAGGAAATATTTATTTTGGAGCTGATGATTCTAAATTATATTCATATAGTGAAAAGGGTAATTTAAGATGGAGTTTTTTGGCAGGTGGTCCTGTTAGGGTTGCACCTATTTATTTCAAGGGTGTTGTTTATTTTGGTGCTGGTTCTTATTTTTATGCTGTTGATGCTTATACAGGTAAATTGAAATGGAGGTATGATTTAGTAGGGGGTAATAGTATTACTTCTACGGCTTATGTGGATGCTGGTGGCATTTATTTTGGTGCTGGAAATTTATTCTACGCATTAAATTATCTCGATGGTACTTTAAGATGGAGTAGTGATTTGGGTGCACCAATTAATTCAATGCCTTATGTTTACAATGGTAAGGTTTATGCTGCAAATAAAAATGGTGTATTTGCTATAAATATAGATAATAAAGATGATTTTTTGAGAATCATAGAATTAAATGTTGAAATTAAATCACCATTAAATGTGGTTGATAATGTTTTGTTTGTGGGAGCTATGGATGGAAACCTATATGCATATGATTTAACTCAGAATGTAATTAAATGGGTTTACACTGCAGGGAGTAGTATAAAGTCATGGCCTATAGGTAAGAATAATGTAGTTTATTTTGGGGATGATAGTGGTTTTGTTTATGCTCTTGATTTGCAAACAGGTGAACTAATAAAAAAAGCTTCTACAATAAAGCTAGATGAAATGGATATTATTGATAAAAAGGCAGTGCATATTCCTTCTTTTTTTGATGTTACAGATAGAAATGGTTTGATTGTAGCTTCTGAACAAGGATTTTTATATGAAGTTGAGATTACTAGTTGTGGATTAGGATTAAGTTGTATTGATGATTCTGTATGTGGCAGTGGTAATGTATGTTTGGATGGACTTTGTGTTGAGGCTGAGTCTGAAGATCGAACAGGTATAAGGATTAGTGGACCAGAAGATGGACTATATAAGGTAGAGTTAGTTTCTAATTTTGATCCAAGTTTAAGTCAGATTAAGTGTTCATTATATGATGATGGTGGGGACTTGAAGAATGATTATTATAGCTCAGATTGGGGTTGCAGACAATTAGATAATGGACAGTATTATTGTAATTTTGATGTAAATGCTTTAGATTGTTCTTCTAGTGATTGCAGTGATTATAATATGAAGTGTTTTGCAGAACAAAGAGTAGAGCAGGGGAAAAAACTCATATTATTACATCGTGTTAAGATAATTAAAGGGGTTATAGCTGCAGGTTTAATTATACCAGAATTAGGATTAGGGTTACCTTGTGCATCTGGATCTGTTACTGGCGGATTTTGTTATGATAGTCAGGGAAATATAATTGGATTATGTGGATCAGATTTAATTTGTGGTGGTGATGGGGCTGAGTGTAGTATAGGTAATAATGTCTTATGTGCTGTAGGGTTAGAGTGTAGAGATGATATTTGTGTTAATCTAGAACAGGCTGGGCCTTCTGAGCCTGGAACAAC
This sequence comes from Candidatus Woesearchaeota archaeon, assembly GCA_018302235.1. Classification (GTDB taxonomy): domain Archaea; phylum Nanobdellota; class Nanobdellia; order SCGC-AAA011-G17; family GW2011-AR18; genus DATDVT01. Next base: position 701 of record JAGVZW010000005.1, on the reverse strand, counting down.
TCAAGAAGAGGGTGGTGTAATGGTTAATGCAATGGGAGTAAGAGTTAATGGACCGATAAATGGGTTATATAATATAGAATTAGCTTCTACTTTTGATCCAAACCTTAATGAGATTGAATGTTCATTGTATGATGATGGTGGGGATTGGAAAAAGGATTATAGTAGTGGAGAGTGGGATTGTGGTGTTTTAGATAATGGGCAGCATTCTTGTAGTTTTGATATAAATGCTTTAGATTGCCTTTTTGGTGATTGTAGTGATTATAGTATGAAGTGTTTTGCAAGGTATGTACCAACTGTGGAAATAACTAATATAATGGATGGTTTTACAGCAGGTTTAATTATACCAGAATTACAATCTGTTGTTGAATTAGGATTGGGATTGCCTTGTGCAGAGGGTTTTGGCTCAGGAAATGTGTGTACTGATAATAATGGAGTAAAGGTTGGACATTGTAATAGTGATTTAATATGTGGGGGAGAGAATGCAATGTGTTATCCTGATCAGAATAAATTATGTGCTAATGGTTTAATTTGTGATCCTGTTCTAGAGACATGTATTCAACAGGAAGTTGAGGTTTGTAATGATGAAATGGATAATGATTTAGATGGATTTATTGATTGTGATCAAGAATATTGTGCGGGTGCTCAAGTATGTTATCCTAATACTAATGAACCTTGTAGAACAAATACTGATTGTCCTAGTG
>JAGVZW010000004.1 GCA_018302235.1 Candidatus Woesearchaeota archaeon | reverse complement strand
TATCTGCCAAACTTAAATCTGTATCTTCTTGAACTTTTGTATCAATATTTTGTACAGAATTACCACAACCTAAATACAATAAACTAGCTAAACCAGCTCCATAAATTGAATTTCTTGACCATTTATTCATTACTTACAAGTAATATAATTACTATTTAAATGTTTCTATTGGCAATAATTTAGGATTAAAAATGATAAATGCCAAAAGAATAGAATTTTTTAAAGAGTGATTTATTTCTGCATAGACTTTTACGCTTTAATGTTCTGTAGAAATGTTTTTATGTTACTTATTATATTTAATTTTATGAAAAGGGGTCAAAGTGAGCAATTTAATTGGGTTTTTGTTTTAGTTGCTGGGGCAATAATACTGGGATTTTTTGTCATGTTTGTTTTTAAATATCAAGATTTACAACAAAAAAAATTAAGTGTAAATGTAGGAAAGATATTAGATGAGAATATTAAATTATTAGAAACAACTGAATTATATCTAGATGATAAGGAATTTGATTTAGGATTGAGGGTAAAGATTGATTTTTATTGTCAAGATCAAGAAAATTTTTTTGAAATAAATGATTATTTTGAACAAAAATTAAAGAATATTGTTCTATTTTCTGATGCGAATTATGTAACAGATTCGTTTGATGCTTGGATTACATCGTGGAATCCTGGTTTTTTTGTGGCAAATTTTGTTTATTTAATAAACCCAAATAAGGTTATATACCTTTATTACACCCAAAATGATATTGAGTTATTAAATACATTAGATTTTCCAGAAGAAATTTTAAATTTTAAAAAGGTAAATAATATTAATATTGATGTTGAAGATAAAAAAGATGTTGTTATTTTATTTTTAACTCCTGTTCAAAGCGTTAATAGTTTAAAATCAGATAATGTGAAATTAAGGGGAATTGATTCGCAAAGAAAGGAAATAATATTTTATGAAGATCAGCAAAAAAGAAGTAAATATATAGGAAATGAGATGATATACGGTGCTGTGTTTTCTGAGAACTATGATATGTTTGAGTGTGCAAAGGCAAATGTGTTTAATAGGTTAAAAAAGGTGGCAAAATTATATAGTTTGAAGGCAAGTTTTTTGAATAGAGTGATTACAAAGGTAGAGTGTGATTACAATCAAATTTCAAGTGAATTGAATCGTTTAAGCCAATATGAAGGGGAGGATATAGAAGAGATTATGGCAAGTATAATAGAACAAAACAATGAATTAGGAGGAAGGGGCTGTGCAGTTGTTTTTTAAAAGAGGAACATTAGAAACTCAACAAACAATAATTATTGTTTTTATAATTGTAGTATTAATCTTGCTTGGAATGACAGTTTTCTATAGATATATGAATTTAAGTGTAAAAAATGAATTTAACGAATATGAAAAAAAGAGTTTTGATAATTTATTGCTGACATTTCCTATGATACCAGAGATTGTTTGCAGTAGTTATGGGGTAAAAGAGAATTTATGTGTTGATTCTATTAAAATCGATTCTTTTTATGTTTTATCTGAGAAAGAAGATAATTATTATTTGAGTAAATTAGGTGCAAGAAACATTACAGTTACACTATTATATCCTGAATATAAGGGTTATTGGAGGATCTATGATAACATTCCTAATATATGTCTTAGTACTTTAATTAAAAGAACCCCGGTTAGTGTTTATATTGCCGATAAGGATGAATACGGTATTGGAGAAATGGTGATCCAGGGGTGTTTTGATTGAAAGCGCAGGTTGAGATAATGGGACTATTAATGGTAGTTATTTTAATAATAATTGGTGCTGTATTTTATTTAAAATATGCTGTATTGAGTGATAAAGATGAGAGTTTTCAGTCAACTGAGAGAGAGATACAAGCAGTTAATTCTGTTAAAGCATTAATGAATCTAGAGACTTGTAATGTTACTATTAAAAAGGCAATTGATATGTGTTCTAATCAAGAGGATTTGTGTGGGGAATTGTCTTGTGATTATTTAGATGATTTTATTAAAAATGTTTATTCTAAGGTAATTGAGGATGATTATTTATTTTTAGTTTTTGAGGGAAATAGTGAGATATTAAGGGTTGAGCAGAATAAATGTGAATATGGTGTTAGTTCTGGTGATCAATATATACAAGAGGGGAGTAATTATTATATAGTTAGATTAAAAATATGCTATAGATAATTTGTATATACTAGAGTATATATGTCTTTATAAAAACTAGATTAAAATAGGTTATTAATTTAGAGCAAAAAAGCTCATTTATATTAACCCAAAAAAGGGAAAAATGTGGAGGTGTTTGTAAATATGCAAGAAAGACTTGCTTTACGTAAGACGTTAAAGAAAGTGGCTGCAGTTGGTGCTGGTGTTGCAATGATGGGAATGACAATGACTGGTGCTTTAGCCGCTGAAATGGATTTAGCTCAATATCCATCAGGTTTGGGTTTTGGAGGAAGTGATACTGTTTTAGTTGTTGGTTCAGCAGCAGATGCTGAGGATAGTATTGCAGCAACAGATATACAAGGGGGGTTGCCACAAGATAGTTCAACTACAACAACTTCAGGTTCTCTTGTAGAAGGCAGTACAGAAGCAGAGGTGCCTATTAGCTATAATGTAGCAGGAGGAGATAGATTATCAACAGAATTGGATGATGGTGATATTGATGTTTTGTTTGATGGTGTAATTACTTTTAATAGCAAAGAGTATGATACAAGTGAAAAGATTATATTTTCCCAAACTAAGAATGCAAGTGTTGAAACAAGTTTAACAGCATCTGAGGATGATTATCAGGATGGAATATATTTCCATGCATTAAGAAATTCATTATATTATTTATATAGTTTTGATGAATCTCTAAATGTATCTGACGTATCTACAGATACACCGTTAGATATTAAGTTTTTGGGGAAAACATTGAAGATTGTAAATGTTGATACTACAGACAAAACCAAATTTACAGCTTATGTTGGTACAGAGTATTATCTAAATGCTGGGGATAGTGTTGTTGTAGAGGGAAAAACAGTAACATTAAAATCAGTTGCTTCAAATAATGCTGTTTTGGTAGACGTGGATGGTGTTATAGAGTCTATTAGTACTGGTAACACTGAAACAGTTAATGGTATTGAGATTACTAATGATGAGGCATTTTATACATCAGCAGGTACTGATCAAACATCAGCAGCACTTGTAATAGGTGTAGATTCTTCTGATATATTTGCTGTAGATGAGCAGTATCCTGGTGGAGATGGAGTTTGTAATGATGAAAATCCAGCTGATTTAGATTGTTGGGTTTGGTATACAGGTAGTTTGGGTTTAAAATCAACGTCAACAATAAATAATGGTTTATATGCTTTTAATATTACAGGGCCATATATAGCTGTTAGAAACGATTTTAATGTAAACGATGATAGTGATAATCCAATTACAGTAGGAGAATGTTTTGATTTCCCTAATAACTATATAAGTATCTGTATGGATTCATTGACAGTAGACGATGATGAATATGCAACATATACAATGGAGTATGAATCAAATGCAGATTTTAGTAGTATACCTGGTGTATGGCAGGGTCAGACGAGTGAACCAGCAATTTATATACATACTGATGTAGATGAGGGTATAGAGGTTGAATATGACAATATAGCTGCTAACAGAACAATTACATCTGATGTTAAAACAAAGGATGTATGGATGAGCTTAAATGATAGTAACTCTACTGGTGTTATTGATATATTTTATAAAGATACCAATAACAAGAAGCAATATGCTGGATCAGCTGATTATGCAAAAATAGGTCGAATATTATTAAGAGTTAATTATTTAGATACAAAGAGCAGTAATGTTGAGTTAAGGACCGGAAATGCACCTGATGGGGGCTCTACCTTTACTAATGCAACTTTAATATGGACAGTTACTGGAAAAAGTACTGATGCATTAGCTACTGGATCTGATGATATACAAACGATGTGGGGTATAAGTAGCAACGAGACAACTAGTTTAGGTGTAACAGGTAGTTCAGAGGAAGCAATTGAATTAAAATGGGGTATATCAAATACAACAATAGGGACTAAGGATGAGGATCATAGATCTAAATATGGTATTATTATAAGAGATCCTAAGGCTAATGGTGCAAGTGATCAAGTTGTAGTGGTAGTACCAGGTGATCAGGTATTAGCTAATGTTAAGGTTGGAGCTAAGGCAGTAGAAGGAGGAAGTAGTGGAGTAGGAAGCACAACAGCAGCAGCTTCTATGTTAGATACAGAATTAAGTGATGTAAGTGCTTACAATGTAATAAGTGTTGGAGGACCAGCTATTAACCAAGTTAGTGCGCAGTTAATGGGATTACCTTTCCCTTCGTATGGTGATGATAGTGGAATAAGTCCGAATGAGGCAGTGATTAATTTACTAAGCAATGGTGGAAATTATGCTATGGTTGTAGCAGGTTACGAAGCATTGGATACTAGAAGGGCAGGGATTGTATTAAAGAATTACGTTGAATTTGCAAGTAGTTTAACTGGATCTGGAGTGGTAGTAAAAGGCACTAGTTTAGAGGTAAGTGGAATTACTGTAGAATAAATTCCATATTTTTCTCTTTTTTTATAATTAAATTTAAATATATTAAATTATAAACAATTGTATGAATAAAAAATATCTTGTTCTTGGTTTAGGGTTATTGATGATATTATTAATGATAGGAAGTGCTTTTTTTTCTTTTGAGGGTGAGGAAGAGGGTTTTAATTATAATGGATATTATTTCTATAAGACTGGAAATATTTGGAATACTAATTATAATGGGCAAGTGATGCAGTTAGAGTATAATCCAAGGGATGTTGAAAATATACAGAATTTTCAGGTTCTTAATGGCAAAGCAGTATATTTTTTTTATGAATCTGAGAATGATGCTATTAATTTTTTAAAAACTGTTTTTCAATTTGGTGGTTTTACTTTTGTTCCAGAGAAGATTGAGGATTGTAAGACAGAAACCTCTGTGAATCTGATTTATGTTGAATATAATGAGGAAATTAAAGAACCAATAATTAGTAAGAGGGATAATTGTATTTTACTGAGCGGAGATAGTTACTCATTGAAAAAAATAGCTTATTATTATTTATATAAATTTATGGGTATTTTCTAAAAATGGAAGAAGATTATAAGTATGTTATCTGGTTTTGTGTAGTCTTTATTCTATTCTTGTTATTATTTTTTATTTATATTGGGTTTAAAGGTGATGAAAATTATTTTACTTATAAAGGAAAGACTGAGGACTACAAATTTGAGATTATGCGGATAGAGAATATTACTTTTTACAAGATATATGCTTATGCTAATAATATGGAGTATATAATACCAATGAGGTATAGACCTGAGGATGTTGAAAATATTAGTTTTAATCTTGAAAAAAGTAATATTATAAAACCAAATGTTTATATAACGCAGGATGTTGGATTGGTGAATCAAACAGATAGTAAGTCTGTTCTAGCTTTAATGGAGTTTAATAGAATTTTAGGAACTGCCAATTATGGGATTTATAAATTGAATGTGGCAAGTTCTGTAATAGAGGCTACCAATAAATCCATAGATTTAGGACTACCTGTAATAACTTGTGAGAATGTTACGGGTAGAGATACTGTTGTTTTATTAAGGTTGGGGCATCAGAATAGAGTAGATACTGAGAATGGATGTGTTATTTTAGAGGCTGAAAATGGGGATGATTTGATTAGGGTGGCAGATAGATTAAGTTATTTTTTATTGGATGTTTTTTAAAATAAATTATTTAAATCTTATTATTAGTCTTAATGGATGAATATTGCATTGTTTACATTTGGATGTTACGCGAATAAGGATAATTCAGATATAATAAGGGCTATTTTAAGGGAACACAACTTTACTGATGAACAAGAGGCTGATATTATTATTTTAAATACTTGTGCTGTTAAGGCTAGCACTAAGTCTAAAATTTACAATTTAATAGAGAAATATAAGAATAAAAGATTAATAATAACTGGTTGTTTTCCTATACCTTTAAAAAATGAGATAAGAGGGATAAGTAAGGATGCAGCCTTAGTTTCTTCACATAATTTATTTTCAATTCCACAAATAGTTAAGAATTTTTTTCCTGTTGAATTATTAGAACAAAGGAAAGAGATAAAATTAGTTCAATGTGAGTCTAATAATATTATTCAAATTTCAGAGGGTTGTCAGGGTGATTGTTCATTCTGTATTACTAAGGTTGCTAAGGGTAAATTGTTTTCTTATCCTATGGATAAGATTTTAGACTATGTTAAAAATTTATCGTGTGATATTATTCATATTACTTCTCAGGATAATGCTGCTTTTGGTTTAGATTCTGGAAGATATTTGTTGCCTGATTTAATTAATTCTATATTAGAATTAAAACCAAATCTCAAAATAAAGATTGGAATGATGAATCCAATTAATTTAATTAAAATTCAAGATGAAATGTTTAAAATCTATGAAAATAGGAATATTATCAAATTTTTACATATTCCCATGCAATCAGGTTCGAATAAAATCTTAAGAGATATGAATAGACATTACACTAAAGAAGAATTTATTGGATTATATAAAAAATTTAGAAAAATAAATGGAATAAATATTGTTACAGATGTTATTGTTGGTTATCCTACTGAAACAGAAGAGGATTTTTTAGAGACATATAATTTAATTAAAATTTTGAAATTTGATGTTCTGAATATTTCTAAGTTTACTTCTCATAAACAAACTGAGGCTTTTAGATTGAAACAATTAAGATCTGAGGTAATAAAAGAGCGATCTAAGAGATTGAGTATTCTTTAACATTTAAACCATAAATATTTTTAGGATTACCAGTTATTTCTGCTTTTTTTCCCTTTAAACTGTAAAAGTTATAATTCTCTAAAACAGTAACTGCTTTTTTTAGACCAGACCCTTTTCCACTTACTAAAAGGATGTTTCTTTCATTATTATCTAATATTTCTATTACTCCAGTATTATCGTTTAGATTATTACAATATTCAGAATTATATGCTCTTATAATATTGCTGCATGCATCACCTATAATAATTAAATTTCCCTCAAAGATTGGTTCAAGAAGAATATTTGGGTATGTTCTTCTATAATCCTTTATGTATTCTATTAATTCCCAGCCTAAATCGAAACTATTTTGATAATCTAGAACAATGTTTAGATGATTGTATACTCCATTTTTAATAAATGGGTAAGGATAGTCTTTTAGAGTTAATTCATTTGGTTCTCCGTAAATTCCATAACCAGTAATTGGTGAACCAAATATATATACAAATGTGATCATTAGAAATAACCCTATAAGTATAGCAATACATTTTTTACTTTCCATAATTCTAAAATATGGTTTTTGTTTATAAATATTATCTTGTTTTTGTTCAAAGGATATTAAACAGCATTAATTTCACCTATTAGTTCGTTAGCTAATTTTTCTAATGATCTGGGAGTCTCCATATCTTTAATTTTTCCTTTGGTAAATAGGCGTCTTTGTTTTTTATATATTTCATTGATTAATTCTTCAGGTACATCTTGCCATATTAATCTTTTATAATCCATAAATTCATTTTCATTTAGGGTTAATTCTCTCTCTAACCAGGGATTTCTTTCAATAATTATATCCCATAAATTTATTCCTTCTTTTGCTAAATTTCTATGAATAATCCATCTTTCTCTCATTTCTTTTCCAAAATCATGCGGAGAAAATCCCCTTGCTCCACCGTCCCAGATAATACACGGAGCAATAAATCTTCTTCCATCTTCAGATCCATATAAACTTAATTCAAATTCAGGTGTTCTTGTAGCATCTATTCCTAATAAAAGGTCAGTTCCAGGCCAATAGTAATCTCTTCCATTCTCTTTTTTAAATATTCTTCCTTGATTTGTTTCGCTGGCTAAACCAGCTATAAGTTCCATATAAGTAATTGTAATGCCACGATAACTTTGAAATTCTTGTTGGTATAATCTATGGTATGGAATAAGCACATCTTCTAATTTATCTCCTCCAATACTTCCAAAAAATATATTTTTTATTTCTCTTTTTTTTGCTCCTTTGTTGTTTGGTATTGAGCTTAAGTCTTCTGTTATCCACTTTGGTAGATCCTTTCTATCTAACCCCATTACGTCTTCAGTCATTTTTGCCATAGCACATCTAGCAGATGTACCTGTAGCAACTATATCCCACATGAATATACAAGATTGATCTCTTATAGTATATTTATCATAGTCAAAGTGCTCAGCATGGACTCTACCGCTGGTAGATCTTGTACTAGAGATAGCTAAAACAGTATGATGTGCTCTTTGAATTCTAAATTTTGATTGAAATAATGCTTCTGTTATTTGAGCATTTAGTCCACCCCTTAATAGACTATAAACATTAATTCTTGTTTCATCTTCTAAGCCAATATCACCTAAGAATTGTGTTTCTGGTAGATAATCAATGGCTTTAGAAAATCCATCCCTTAAGGCATGTTTGAATGGTATACCCATCATTTCTTGTGGTTTATTTATTACGTCTCTTGTATATGGGGTTGATGTGACATATACTTTTAATCCATCTTGATTATTGGTTTCGTAAGCAACAAAATCTTTTTCACGGATTACACATTTCAGAATTCTAGGCTCTAGTAATATTCTTTCCATTAAAAATTTAATATTTAAGAACTAATATAAAAAATTAATTATAAAAAAATATTTATTTTATTAGTTTTGATGCTGGTTGAAATCCTTCCCATTGTTTGTTGAACATTGTTTCTAATGCTTGTGCGAAGAATGGTGTATTTACCCAAACTCCAATGTCATAGCTGGGATGGACTGCTTCATCGTGCATCACCATAAACATTAGATCTTTTCCATCTACAATTACAAATCTAGCATTAAAATCCTTGGAGTCTCTAATATCTGCTAAATTCTTTAGATCTTTTACAACGTTAACACTCTCTTTTGAGATTGGAGCAGCTATTTTTATGGCAACACCTTTCTTGTTTAATTTTTGAAATAATGGTTTTAATGCCTCTGCTTTTCGTATTAAGCCTTTAGCTGTTGTTACTATTGTGACACTTTTTTGTGCGTTTTTTATCATTGTTTCTAGATGAGTATATAAGTTATGTTTTCCTTTTAGTGCACCGCTCAAATCAACAACATCAATGAATTCAACACCTTGTTTATATAATATATCTAACTCTTTTAGTGCATTATCATCACCAAGTTCTTTTAATTTTAAGATATTTGAGTCTGCAGTCTCTTGAATTTGTTTTTTTACCCTCTCTATTACCTCTTTGGGATCAATAGCAAGATATTTTATTGGTTTTCCTAATTTCATTATAACAAAACCTTTTTTTTCTAGAGATTCTAGGATATCATATGCCCTGCTTCTAGGTACTGTACCAATATCACTTAATTCCCCTGCTGTAGAAACCCCTCTTGATAATAAGGCTGTCCATATTCTAGCTTCGTATAAATTCAAATTAAAATAACGTCTTAGTTTGCTTAATAATTCGTCTTTTACTATCATACATAAAACCTCCGTTCACCTTTTTTTCTGTACAACTATGTCTTTTTTTAGTAGTAATTGTATCTAGTATTTAAATATTCTTATTCAAAAAAAAAAATTTTATTATTTAATGAATCTATTTCTTTGTTTAATAAATATATTATTAATAGAAGTTATATCATTAACATCTTTTGGTCTTCTATCTTCTTTTATCCCTAATATTCTTGGAAACCTTAGAGCAAAACCTGAAGTATACGTTGTACTTTTTTGTATTTCTTCATATGCTACCTCAACGACTATTTTTGGTTTTAATTTTACAATTCTGCCTTTTTCTTCTATGATTAATGGTTTTAATAGTCTTGTTAATTCTTTAAAACTTACTCCTTCTTCAGATTTTTCTTTTATACCTGTTCCAACCTTTCCTATCTCTAAAAAACTCTCTTTGTCTATGGTTGATAATGTAAAAGAGCTAAGCCATTTGCTTCTTTTTCCTGTTCCCCATTCAGCAGCAACTATTATTAAATCTAAGGTTTCTAATATTGGTTTTATTTTGACACCATAGCCTACCCTTCTTCCTGGCTGATATTTTCCATTTAAATCCTTCATCATTATTCCCTCATTGCCTGATATTAATGATTTTTCATAGAATTTCTTGGCTTCTTCTAGATTATCAGTTATTATTTGTTCAGCAATATCAAATTTATTACTTTTTTTTACTATTTTTTCCAATAGCTTTCTTCTCTCTATAAATGGCTTTTCCATTAAGTTTTCATTATTATATTTTACTACATCAAAAATTCTAATGATTATAGGAATCTTTTTTATTATATCTTGAATATCATATTTTCTTTTAATTCTTTGTGACAAGGCTTGAAATGGTAACCACTGCCCATTAGAATTCACAGCAATGGTTTCTGAGTCTAAAATAAAATCATCTCCTTTAATTTGTTCTTCTGTTAACATAACAATATCAGGGAATTGCTTAGTAACATTTTCTAATCTTCTTGTGAATAGATTAATTTTTCCTTTATATTTTATTAATAATAATCTAAAGCCATCATATTTTTGTTCTATTGCAGCAGGTTTGCCAACACTTTTAAAGCCATCTTCAATGCTTTCAGCTTTAGGATACAACATGACATTTATTGGTTTTCCCCCACTTAATTTTGTTTTTTTATGAAAATCTATTCCATATTCTATGATATTTTTTGCTACTTCAACAAAATCATTACATAGGTCATAATTATATTGTGTTCTTTCTATAATAAAATCATAATTTTTTCTATCCTCTAGTTCTAAATTTTCATTAATATATTTAATTTTTAATTCTTTTCCAAGATAAGCCCACACTATCGCATCCCTTAATGTGCTTTCTGCTACACCAATTCTTAAATCTTCTAATATTGTTCTGACAATATATCTTGCTTCTATTGGTTGTGCATTACTTAATAATTCAGATATTAATCCAACCTTTTTATCAACAGTGCCTTCTCCTTCTAGAGAGGCTAGTTTTCTTAAGTTCTCAAAGACTTTATTAAGATTTAATTCTTTTTCTTCTAAACTGGTTTGTTTTTTGTTTTTGATTAATTCTTCTGCTACTTTGCCTAGATCACCAATTTTAGCCCATTTTTTTTCAATTTCTTTATCATTAATTCCTGCAATTCTAGAGATTGATTTTATAACTAATTTTTCACTTACACCTATCTTTTTTTCTTCCCAAACTGGAAAAACATTTCCTCTTAATAGGTTGATTATTTCCTCTAAATCCTCTTTTTTTATCTTTTTTAAGAATTCAGATATAATAAATGTTTTTTCTAATCTTTTGGATGTTTTTTCTAATTTTTCATAGATTTCAACTAGTTCTTTATACTTCATATTATAAGAAAATAAATATTAAAATAAAAAGTTAACTATCTTTGGTGGAAATATCGTTAAGTTGTTTGTTCTAAAGATTTTAATTTTTCTATAAGTGTTCTTTTACTACTTACTAATAATTATAAAATAGAAAGTTTTATAATAGTTTTGTGTTCCTTAGTTATGAACTAAAATGACAGATAAAAAAAGTCTAGATGAAAATGATAGATTAAAAGAAATTAAAGAAAAAATTTTGTGTGATATGATAAGAGAAATTCCAAGGATTGAGAATCTTCAAGGAATATTAGATACTTTGACTAAGAAAGAAGCAGATGATATAATTTCTACTATTTCTGATGCTGGATATGATGTATCTAGAGAAATCTTATGTAAAAAATATTTACCTAGGAAACTTCGATATTTAGGTGGAAAGGGTTTTATTGAACTATGTGTAAGAGAGGGAGATTATTATTTTTTAGATGATGGGCCTAGGGAATTTTATTTTATTGCTAGAGCAGGATTGTTTTTTGAGGGGTATGGTGTTGATGAGGAATTTCCAGTGGAAATTTTGTCTGAGGCGGAGGCTAACCTGAATAAAGCATTTTTTGTAGCTATTAAATCATTAAAGGCAGAAAAAGACTACATGGGTTTATTGCGTCTCTGTGCACATCCACATATTCCAAGAGAAAGTAGTATTTTGGCTGGAGAAAGTGCAATTGAATTTTGTGTTATAGAGGGGTATTATTCTACGTTGATAGATATAGAAAGAGAATACAAATATCTTCCAAAATATTTCAGACAATTAGCAGGAGAAAGAGTTATTGAGGCTAGTAGATTTGCTGTTAAGAGATATAGAGATGAAAAATATAGATATGGTCTTAAAAGCGTGATTAATGATGTTAGACTTCCATCATATATTAGAGAGTCAGCAGCAAATACTTTAAAAAAAATTGATTAATTATCTTTTTCTTTGCTGTTATTCAATTTAGATAAATATTTTTTAAAAAATATGAAAAATGTTATAAATCTTAATTATTGCTAAATAATATGGATCTGGAAGAATGCATTAAAGGAAGAAGGTCAATAAGATTATATAAAGATAAAGACGTTGAGTGGGAAAAGGTTGTAAAAATATTAGATGCAGGGAATTATGCGCCTTCATCTGGCAATATACAGAATTGGGAATTTATTCTGGTAAAGGATTCTAAAAATGTAGAGAAGGTAGCAAATTCGTGTTATAATCAATCTTTTGTTATTGAGGCTCCTTTAATTTTTATAATATGTGCTGAGATATCAAAGATAAGAAGATTATATGGAGAGAAGGGCGAAAAGGTATATTCTATACAAAATTGTGCAATGGCTAGTCAAAATATTATGTTAATGGCATATTCTTTGGGATTGGGGAGTTGTTTTGTTGGTGCATTTGATGAGGATACTTTAAAAGAAGATTTTAATATTCCGGATAATATACAAGTTATGGGTATAATTACATTAGGGTATTCTAATGAAGGCGATTTAGAGGTAAGAAGACAAGATTTAGAGATATGCACTTTTTATGAGAAATATAATAATACACTAAGGAATATTAAAACTTTTCCTTTAAATAATATGTTAAAAAAAAGATTAAAGGATATAAAAACAAGAAAAAAATCATTTACCTGAGGAAATCTATTCCTAAATCATTGCTTAACCTTCTGGCTCTTTCCGTTCCAGATCTTTTTCCACCAGTATCAATTGTTTTTCCTAAGATAAATGGGCTTTGAACACCAGTAACTATTGTCATTACTCTTATTCTGCCCTTCATTTCTTCATCAATTCTTGCCCCCCATATGCAGTTTGCTTCATCATCCAGGGATTCTGTTACTAGCTCTCCGACTTTGTTTACTTCATCTAGTGTTAGATCTGGACCGCCGCAAACGTGGATTAAAGCACCAGTAGCACCTGCGTATGAGACATCTAATAATGGGTTGGTTAATGCTCTCTTTGTTGCTTCTTCTACTCTTCTTTCTGTGTCTGCTTCTCCTACTCCAACAACTGAGACACCACCATTAGTCATTATTGCTTTTACATCAGCGTAGTCTAGATTTACTAGAGAGGGCACAGCAATAATTTCTACAATACCTTTAATCATTGTTGAGATTAATTCATTTGCAACAGCAAATGCTTGTGTAACAGGTAAATTACCAGCTATCTGTACTAATCTGTTGTTGTCTATAACAATAACAGTGTCTGAGACTTGCCTTAGCTGTTGTAAACCAAATTCTGCTTTATCTATTCTTGCTCTTTCTATTGAAAATGGGGTTGTTACAGCACCAATTACAATTGCTCCTACATCTCTTGCTGCTTGAGCGACTACAGGGGCTGAACCTGTACCAGTTCCACCACCCATGCCTGCACAAACAAATACCATGTCTGCACCCCTTAGGGTTTCTTTTATCTCAGCTAATTGTTCTTTTGCTGCTTCCATACCTATGTTTGCATACCCACCAGCACCAAGGCCCTTGGTTAGATCTCTGCCTATCAATATCTTTCTGTCTGCGCTAACTATGTCAAGATGTTGTTTATCAGTGTTTGCAGCAATAATCTCTGCACCTTTAACACCCTTTTTGTATAGCCAATTAACAATATTTGAGCCTCCCCCACCACAACCAAAAACTTTAATGTTAGCATGGCCTATTTGCAATTCTTCAGTATTAAGTCCACTTGCAGTCTGCAAGGCGTTTTGTATTATAAAATCCATTTTTTTCCTCCTTTTTATATTATTAAAAAAAAATTTGAAATTCAGTTTATAAAGTTTTTTAATATAAATTGCCTTATATGTTTATTTTAAACAGAGAATTTATAAAAAAAATAAATATATGTTTATTTTAGTTAGAAACCTTTAAAATGTTTTTGATGTTTATATTAATATGATAGAACAATTTAATGATATAAGGAAAAGGTTAGAGGAATTTGAAGAAAAAAGAGAGGAGACTATTCGAAATTCTAGAGAAATAATTAGCTTGTCTAAACAAATAATATATTCTGTGCAGAGAGAAGATTTTGAGGTGGATAATTTAATAAAAAAGATAAATGAGAAGATAAAATTATTAGAAAAAACACAAAAATATGATACTCAGATTAGTTCTGTTGCTTTTCAGGAGTATGTTGAGGCTATTGTGTTTTATGAGTTTATTAAAAATAAAAGAATACCTGGCTTTATTGAGTTGGATGTTGGTGTTGAGGATTATTTAATGGGATTATGTGATCTAACAGGAGAATTAGCAAGAAAATCGGTTTTAGCTGCTATAAAAAATAATGTTAAAGATGTAGAGGCTATTCGAGATTTTGTTGATGACTTGCATTTAGAGTTTTTGAAATTAAATCTTAGGAATGGAGAATTAAGAAAAAAATACGATTCTATTAAATGGAATCAAAGAAAGATTGAGGATGTATTATTCTCTTTAAAAACAAAGTAATTTTAATTCATAAATATATAATTCTTCAAAGAACAATTTAACTATTTCTAACTCTCTAAAAATAAAATTATTCTTTAGAATAAGAGAATTTACTTTTTCTTTGTTTGTCAGGGAGCTAAAAACCATTAGGATTATTCCTTTTCTTTTTAAATGATTTTTTGCTTGTTCTAAGAATTTTTCTATTAATTCCCATCCGTTTTCTCCTCCACAACAGATTTGCTTAGAATCGCTTGGTTCATCTTTATCCTCTGGAAGGTATGGGGGGTTAAAGATAATCAAATCAAATGATTCATGGATATTTTCAAATAAATTACTTTTTATTGGATTATAATCCTTTAGACAGCTTAATACTTCATTACTATTATCTGAAAATGTAACATTGCAGGATTTTTCTAGGGCTTTTTTTCCTTGAATTCCTGAACCACAACCTATGTCTAATACTTTCATACCTGGGCGGCAATATTTATTTACCCATTTTACTAGGACTAAAGAATCTTCTCTTGGTTCATATATCATTTATAAAGAAAAAAATATTAATTGCAATAGCTGCCGTATGTTGTTGTTGTACATTTCAAACCAGCTCTGCATTCAACATCTTCTGAACATTCAGCTCCTGATTGCAAGTTGCCCCTACACATTCTTAATTTACTATCACAATCTCCACTTAAACATTCATTATCTGTTGAACATTTTGCAAATTTACCACCACAAATAAGGTCTTCTCTACTACACCTTCCTATTTCACAATCTGTGTTACTTGAGCATTTTACTCCAAGTCCAAGACCAGTACAATGGCTGTTTAGACATACACCTGAATTACATTGTTTATCTTTGAAACAAGATTCTCCTGGTGTTTTTAATGTAAATCCTGTATAAGTTGTTCCAAGATACATAGAGAATACAGCAATAACAGCTACAACTAGAACTAATGCAACCAAATAAAATTTTACTTGATTACATCTTGGACCTAAATCTTTCTTTTCTTTTTTTACCATTTGATCACCCCTTTGATTAGAACAAATTATTATAGCGATAATTTATTTATAAAGTTTGTTGTATGATTTTAGAGCTAAAGAATATTTTGTAATTAGTTGTTATTTTGGTTTTTTTGTTTTAGATAATTATTTAATTTTTAAGGAAATAATCTCTTTTTCTTTGAAATATATTTTTACTTCTTTTAAACTTTCTTTGAAATTATCTAATTTTTGTATGTATCTTCCAGTTATGTATATTGCGGTGCCTAATAGGGAATAACCAGATAGATGTGTTTATTATTCCAGTAATTTTTAATATAAACTAAAGAAAAATTCCTCCAAGTAAAATCCATGCAAGATAATCCCAAAAAGATCTTTCTTTTTTTGTTCATAAATCTATTATATTTTTATTTTTTAAATATTTACTGCAATAAATTTCAAAAACTTTTCAATAATAAAATCATTTTATTCCTAAATTATGATTTTTAAAAATATTTATAAAGAAAGTTCGAGTAATAAAAATGTTATGTTAAAAAGGGGACAAGTAACTA
Organism: Candidatus Woesearchaeota archaeon; assembly: GCA_018302235.1. Lineage (GTDB taxonomy): Archaea > Nanobdellota > Nanobdellia > SCGC-AAA011-G17 > GW2011-AR18 > DATDVT01. The sequence goes on along the minus strand of JAGVZW010000004.1, from coordinate 1,999 downwards.
TATTTGTAATTCTAGGATTAGTTATAATCATTATAATAGCTATTGCTATCTTTGGAAGGAATCTTTTAGTTAAAGAGGATAAGGGTGATGAGGGGAATATAGAAAAGGTTTTACAAGTGCAAATGAGTGAGATAGAAAAGAGAATAAATAAATGCGTTGATGAAAAGGTTGGAGAAAAGATTAATATTTTAGGTGAACAAGGGGGTTATTTTGATCCAGTAGATTATTTATATTATTATGGTGACAAGATTACCTTTTTATGCAAAAAAATTGATCCTGATGAGAATTGTGTTAATTCTTTATTAATAAAAGAGGATCTTTCTTTAAGATTAGAACAAACATTAGGGGATTCAATTTCTAGATGTTTGGATTTTACTGATTTAATGAATAACGATGATTTTACCTTTTATTTTGGGGATATGCTTGTGAGTACTAGGATTAATTATGATAATATTTTGGTTACTGTTGATTATCCTATAAGTTTAACACAAAAAAATGTTAAAGTCGAGAAGAATTTGTTTGTTAAAGAGGTTAAAGTACCATTGGGTGATATGATTAATGTAGCTAATGATATTTTGAGTTCTGAGGCAGTGGCTGGTGATTTTGAAACTTTAGGGTATACTCTTTTACATTCTAGTAGATATAATATTGAGAAGAGGAATCCTTATCCTGATAGGGTGTATATTATTCGTGTATTAAATAATCCTTATATTTTTCAATTTGCAATACAGGGTGGAAGTAATGGTTAATTTTTTGAGAAGTAAAGCAATGTTTCAAATTATTTTGGTTGTAACTATGTCTTTTTTTATTAGTAGTGTTTTTGCTCAAACTGAAGAAGTTTTAGTAGAAGATAGTTGTTGTGCTGTTGCTAAAAATGGTGAAACTTGTGTTTCTGGGATTTCACAAGAGGATTGTTCTGAGGGGTTTGTTGGATTTGGTGGTTGTAGTGTTATTAATGCTTGTGTAGCAAGTGGTTGTTGTGTTTCTGAAGATGGTTGTTATGATGGTTCTTCACAGGTTGCTTGTGGTTTAATTTCTGAGAGTGAATTTTATGATGCTCAATATTGTAATAATTTTGATGTTTGTGTCCCTAAATGTTGTGTTATGGATACTCAATGTGCTTTATTGGGTGAGGAAGAATGTGTTTTTAATAATGGTGAGATTAGAAGTGATATATTATTGGAGAGTGAATGTGTAAATGTTTGTGAGAAGATGGATACTGGTTGTTGTGTTAGTGAGGATGGTTGTATTTTTGGTGCTTTAGAGAATTGTGAGGGTGAACCTTTTCCTGGTGAGTATTGTAGCAATATTTTAGAATGTAAGGATGTGTGTTTGAAGCATTCTTTTACTGATTGTGGTGGTCCGAATAATGAGGATGTTTATTGGTATGATTCATGTGGTAATTTAGAAGATGTTTCTGCTGATTGTGATTCTACTGGAGAATCTGGAAGTACTTCTGGTTGTGGTGATTCTGATGGTGATTTGAGAGGAGATAGTTGTATTAGTTGGGATTGTACAAATGTTTGGGATAGTCTTATTGTTGATGAGAATGGTGATGGTGATTTAGTTGATGTTATTACTCGTAAACATGGTGACTCTTGGTGTGAATATCAGGCTGCTGTTGGTCCTACTTTAGATTTACCTGGTTCAACACACTATAGGCATTATTGTTTGAAAGGTCAAGAAATGGTTGAACAATGTTCTAGCGATAGATCTAGAATTTGCATGTATGGTGAGCTGAAGTTTTCTCCTACTACTTCAATGTCTGCTGGTTCATGTGTTGAGAATTTATGGGAGGGTTGTTCTGAGGCTACAACTAAATTAGATTGTGAAGATCCTTCTTTGATGTGTGTTTGGTTGGGTGGTTCTGAAGAAGAAACTGTTGCTCCTTCTTTTGAAATTAGTTTTGGTTATGATTCTTTTTCTAAAGAATTATTAATTTCTGGTGGTAAATATTTAGATGAATCTGTTACTGATGATCAGATTTATATTAAAGATG
>JAGVZW010000037.1 GCA_018302235.1 Candidatus Woesearchaeota archaeon | reverse complement strand
TCTTCTTTTCTTCTTCATCTAACATTTTATTTTCATAACTCAATACTAAAGAATTACCAAAAGAAAATAAAACTGCATCAATTCCTCTACTAAAATATATAACTTTTTCGCCCATGCGTCTTGCAATGTGTTTGATAACACTACTATCTACTTGCATGGGTTTAAACTCGAATTCTGCATTTAATAGATTAAAATCTGGTAGATTATATTTATCTTTTATCTTTTCATATTCTTTTTTGATTTCTTTTAATTGTAAATCTGTCATTAATATTACTCAAGATTAATTTTATTTAAGGTTTATTATTTTTAAAAGCCTCAGAGGGGATTTGAACCCCCGACCCCGACATTTTTGTAATTTTTACCAATGTCGAGGCAACAACATTTAGAAAAACTATTCAGATAAAAAACTTACTCTTTTTGCCAGTAGATAAGAAAGTGCAAAGTGGGAACTGAATGAAAAACATCCTCATTAGAAGGCTTAAAGTCTTCATTTTCAAGATATCGTAGTGCGAGAGCCTTTTGTTTTGTTCTGTAGCGCTGAATCATTTTATAGGTTCTCATAATGACTCTATTTTCTTTTCTATATCTATTTTGTCTTGTTTTTTCTGGTTTTGGATTATTCTGTCTCTTTAATCTAGCTTTAGCATTAAGAAGTTCTCTATTTTTCTTTTTATATTCTTGTTTTCTGTTTAAATCATACTCTCTATTTCTTAATCTCCATTCTTTGTTTAATTGATTTATTTTCTCTTGATTCTTTTCATAATACACTTTTCTGTATTCTTTAGGAGTTTTAGAGAATCCATTAAATAATAACTTTAAACTCTTCTTAATCTCTTTAATTCTTGCTAAATGCTCTTTATACTCTTTTTCAAAGCTTTTAGCATCCTCAATCCTTCTTCTTTTGTTAAATTCCTGAAATTCTTTAACCTCTATTTCTTTTTTAGGATAAAACTTTGAGCATAAGGCACATTTGTATTTAGGCTTGTAAGAAAAACAATACAAGTTTGTATGAGCAGTTTGGACAGTGTGGCATTATTTTTCACTTCCTTGTTTTGGTTTGTTTTTTATTTTCTGATAAATTACTGGACCAAATTTGAATAATGCAACCCCTATCAACGAACCAAACAATGCACCAAAAACAAAGGAAATTGTTAAACTAGTGCTTCTATTTTTTATAATATCAGTAAGAATATTTGTCACGTCTTCATTTGTAGCATTTGTAAAAACAATATTTTGTGTCTGTACTGGCGGATATTCCTTTTGTAATTGTATTAAATTTTTAGAAATATTGTCTAAAAATTCAGCATTTTTATTGAGGCTTGCCTGAATCTCATGTAATTTATCTACATCTAATTTTATTTTATTACTTTTATCATCTAGACTAATTATTCTACTTTTAATCTCCTCAATCTTAGGTGGCATTTGTTCGTATTTTCCTAACAAACTATTGGTTTTTTCTAGCGTATTAGCTATTTGTTGACCTTGCTCTTCTATTACTTTAGAAAGTTTATTTACTTTGTATAAACTTGTACCTCCCCAAACAATTACTAAAATTACTATAATCCAAAGTGCAACTTGCGTCCATATCCACCACTGTCCTTTTTTATTCATTTAATTATTTCTCTCCTTAATTTACAAAATCCGCATTCCTTACTGACTTTTGGCTCTTTTCCTTGTAGGATTTTTATGGCTTCTTTAAAGACTTTTTCTCCTCTTTTAGGGTCTGTTTTAATTTTGATTAATTTAGTATCAAAAACAACCTCTCCCGTTCCATTAACTCTATTTGGATAATAGAACAAAAGATATGTATAACCTTCTGTATCATAGCCATTTTTTCTTAACAAGAAATTATAAATATCCATCTGAGTAATATAATGTTCATGAGTATCATCTTTTACAGGAAAACCTCTAGTCTTGTAATCTAAAACAATTAACTTTTTACCTTTGATTAATAAATTATCAATGGCTCCATGAAGGAGAGTATTTGATTTTTTATCTAGTAATTCAATGCCTTTAAAATTACTTCTCCAAATTTTTAGTTTTTCTTTATCATTAAATAATTTGCATCCATCATGGACACATTCCTGCTCTTTAAGTTCTGGAGGCAATTCTCCTTTTTCCATAAATCTGTCAAAATGCTCTTTTAGAACTTTATCCATCCCAGAAGGCAGGCTTGGAAACGGAGTTTCTGGTCTTTTCTCTCCTTTTACTAATTGAAGCCAGAAACATCTAGGACATTCTAACATTAAGTTTATGCTCGATGGTGATATTTTGTATGTTGGTTTCATTTTTCCTTTGCATGTTTTCTTAATATGTCTTTAACATCAGCAGTTCTAAAAGAAACATCAAATTCCCATTTTCCAAATCTTCCATCGCTATTCACTGCCTCAATCCACTCTTTAAAATATTCTCTCTTAGTTTTATTCTTCTGGTCATCTTTTCCTTTTACTTCAAGAACCAGCATCTTTTCATTTTTTAATTTAATTAAAAAGTCTGGATAATATTTATGAATTACTCCATTGAAAACATAATTTACATAAAAGTTTAACCACTGATTTTTTGCCCAAGATTCTACATATTCATTTCTATCCAGTTCAAATGCTTCTGTTGCCTCCCAAGTACTATCAAAAATTGTATGACTGATATGAGATTTTTTATTCAATTCACAGGGTTTAACTGTATACTTTGTTGGCATATTAGATGTTGATTTTATTGGTTTTTCTTTATCAAAAATAGGAACAAGTTCTTTAGTATTCTCAAATCTTATAGCGTTAAATAAATGCTGGACAATTTTGTTCATATTTAGAAGTATCAATAACCTTTTCTTCAAATCTTCATTATATGTTTCACCTTTTATTATAAGCCTGTTTGAATCTATAAAATCTTCAACAATTTTTACTATTTGGAGAAGCAGGAACTCTTTATTTCCTTGCCAAGTTGGTTTAACTTGATCAAAGATATCTCTGGCTATTTCAAAAGTTAATCTCTGTTTTCTCAAAACTTTTAACATCTCTTCTATTTTTTCATCACTCAGATTAATTTCAGTTAATTTTGTGCTGTCTGGCTTTCCTTCTAAAAATGGAGCTAATTCAGATCTAAAAGGGGTATCCTCTGGTCTTAGTTCTATTCTCTTGACAGATTTCATATCAAGACTCAATTTAGGAGTATAAACATGATTTATTCTTACTATATTTGGCCATTTTATTTCGTGATCAATTTTTATATCATCTGCAAATATTCTTGTTCTTGGCTTTGGAGGTTCTGGAGGCTTATCTTCTCCACCTTCATGTGGCAAGAAAGTAAATGGAATTCCAAAAATGTTAACATATTCTGCTTTGAATAGTCCTGTTTCTTCATCAACTTCATAAGAAACTCTCCTTAATCCTCTTCCAACAACCTGTTCACATAATAGCTGACTAGAAAAAGCTCTTAATCCCATAATATGGGTTACTGTTTTTGCATCCCATCCTTCTGATAACATTCCTACAGAGATAACATTCTGAATTTGTTCTCCTGGCATTCCTTTTTTTCCTACAGTATCTACTTGCTGTCTTAATAACTCTGCTTGTTGTTGTTTTGATAGTCTATTAGACTCATTTAGTTGTGCTTCTGTTTCTTTATTTTCTGCTTCAGATAATATTCTTGAATCAATCCTAAGAGTTTTTGTAGAATCTTTTAATTCATCAATCTTAATTTTTCCTTTAAGGAAAGCGTTTTCAACTCTTGCAGCAGTTTCTGTTCTGTTGCATACAGTTATCATTACGGGAGGGACTTCGCTGGCAGGCTTTGAACTTTTCCAGAGTTTAAGAGTTTCCAGCCAATCTTTTCCTAAATGGTAATACGCTAGAATTATTAAATCTGGTAACGCAACTTCTGGTTCTACGCTTCTGTTTATATCACTTTTTACAGTAGAATCATTGTAAATATGATAAAATCTTGATTTCATCTTTTTGTCAAGTTTGCCATCGTCTCTAATAACTACTCTGGGGGTTTTTACTAATCCAGATTCAATTGCGTCATTTAAACCGAAATCACTTACAATCCATGTGAATAACTGATCTTCTCCAACTTTTTTTCCAGAAGGATAAAATGGTGTTGCAGAAAAATCATGGCATATCAAAATTTCCCTTGATTTATTTATTTTATCTAATCCACTAATCCAAATTGTTGCTTCTTCTGCACTATCTTTATCTTCACCAATTCTTGTATATTTTCCCTTTGCTTCTGGGTTTACTCTCCAAGCATGATGCGCTTCATCGTTAATAATCAATAGATTTTTACAATCAGCAAAATCTTCCAAAACCTGTTTTATATAAGCTTCATCACTTATTTCTATTGTTTTTCGTTTATCGACAGTTCTAAGAGTACCTTTCTCAATTTTTTTATTTATTCTATCCTGTGTATCCCAATCAAGTGTATGCCAATTAATGATCTTTACTTTTCCTTGCCTTAATTTATCAAAAAAATCTGGTGGAACAACATCAAAAGCTTCAAAGTAATTCCCATATGAATCTGGAATTAAAACTTGCAATCTACTTTTAACAGTTAATCCGGGAGCAACAATTAGAACATTTTTTGAAAATTTTTGTTCTTTAGGATAGGTTATTTTATTGATGATATGCCAAGCGATTAACATAGCCATTACAATTGTTTTACCAGAACCTGTAGCCATTTTAGAACATATTCTTTGAATTTCTCCACCATCCGATGGAATATCTACTCCCTGTTTTTCACTTTCTGGTGCTTCTAAAAGCCATATTAAAGTTTCAATCGCCTCTATTTGACAAAAGAAAAATTTTGTTTCTCTTTCTGGATTTTTCCAATGTTCCAATAAATCTCTTGTTATTGAAGTTATTCCTGGATATCCTTTTTCTCGCCATTTGTCAAGTCTTTCTCTAATTCTATTTGCTAATTCCAATTCAACAAAAATACCAGGATCATCAAAACTTTCAGAATGTTCAGATGCAACAACATATCCTGCACTTCTTCTTCCATCTATTAATTCAAATTTTCTTATTTCTCTATTATATTTTAGATGTTGTTTTGGTTTTTCATAAGGGCTGTTTATGATTAAATGATCTATTATTTTCATTCTTTAACCTCAACAATCTTTAGAGATTCAATGCCTCTGTCATCGATAATTTTAACGGCAACTCTTTTGTTATTTCCTAATTTGAATGGAATAGATACATTTCCTTTGTATTGCTCAATTAATTCTTCGTCTATTACTGCTTTTACATTTTTAGCAAGTTTATCCCATCCTTCTTCTTTTCCAGCCATTGGAAAGAAAACCTGTTTTGGATACAAACTTCGCCCATCATAATCTGTGTCTAATTCCCACATTGCAATTTTAGAAGTATCTCCAGAAATAATCTGTCCTGTTTTTGTATCATAATA
>JAGVZW010000011.1 GCA_018302235.1 Candidatus Woesearchaeota archaeon | reverse complement strand
TGAATCCAAGCGTTATAAAGCCATAAATTATTTTTCCAAGAAGTTGTGAACTTGCTACATTAATAATTGTTATTAAACCACTTATTAAAGATAAAACAGTAAAAATAACTACAAAAATCCTTGCCCATCTTTTTCCATGCCATAAAGCTTTACTGATAAACATCTCAAGTAAACCAAGCCCTATAAAAATTAATCCAAAAACTACAAAAAGTATGCTTCCAAAACTGCCTATTATTGGAATTTCTTTAAGAGCAGATGCAAATATTAATCCTGCTAAAATACAAACTAAAGCTAATAAAAAAGTTATTCCACTCCCAATATAATAAACAACTGAAATTACTTTCACTCCTGTTGGAACAGCTTTAAATTTATTTTCCATTTAAATCACCTCTAATTTTTTTATAAAAAAAATATAATTAGGATATATATATCGTTTCAAGGCTCTGGTGCAATCCTCTAAATATGCAATAAAAATAACAACATTTATAAAATATAATCTTCTAAAACCTTAAGAGGTGATGTATATGGTATCAGATCTAGAATTAAGGGTTCTATTGTATGTTATTTTGGGATGTGTTATAGGTATAGTATATAGCTTAAGAAAGATATATACTATGGAAAGGATCATTAGAAGATTAGAACTACAAAGATTAGGCAAAAAAAAGCGTTAAATTTATAAAATTAACATGATTGCCTTTCTTAACTAATGATTAGATTTTAGGAGGTTAAGATGAATTTGGATGATGAATGTTCAAAGGAGATAGTTAATAAGGCTTTTGAAGCTATTGAGATAACTAAAAAAACAGGTAAATTAAAAAAGGGTGTTAATGAGGTTACAAAGGCATTGGAAAGGGATCAAGCAAAATTAGTAGTTGTTGCTAAAAATGTTAATCCTAAAGAGATTTTAATGCATTTACCTTCTTTATGTTCTGAAAAAGGAGTACCTTTGATTGTAGTATCTAATAAGGAAGATTTAGGGGCTGCAGCAGGTTTACCTATAGGAACAAGTGCAGTAGCAATAACTCAAGAGGGTGATTCAAAAGGATTGCTTAAGGAAATTATAGAATTATTAAAGGAATAAAATGGAACAAGAAAAGAAAATTGTTAAAGAGCAATCAAGATCATCCAATTTATTTGTTGAGGCCATACCTGCCAGAGTAGAAGAAATAGTTGGAAGAACTGGAAATAGAGGTGAAGTTATCCAGGTAAGATGTAAGGTACTTGAGGGTCGGGATTATAAACGAATACTAAGACGAAATGTTAAAGGGCCTGTGAGAATTGGAGATATATTAATGTTAAGAGAAACAGAAATAGAGGCAAGAAAATTAAATCAAGGAAGAAAATAAATTTTAAAAATTAAATTGATTATGTCCAAATTGGACTATTAAATCAATATTAATACATGGGATATCGCAGGCACCAAAACAAGAACCTCCCCATATGTATATTAAACTATCAGTTTTCTTTTCTAAATAATCAACAATTTCTTTAAAATTCATTTTAAGACCATCTGGCAACTGTATAAGAATAGTTTTTGCATTAATGCTTTTAATCTTTTCTACTACCTTGTCTAATTCAAAATCATATTTCATTCTTTTATATTTAAAAATCTTAATATAGCATCAAAAATATTTCCAGAATTTATATCTTTTGGTAATTTTTCATCATATTCAATACCTAATATATTAGCTGCTAATTTTTTATATTGTATAGCAGAAGCAGATTTTGGATAAGAGTAGACAACTGGCTGTTTTTCTGCTAGTGCTTCTTTAATATATTTGTCCTCTGGGATTATTCCAATAATCTCTTTTTCTAATACATCAAGTATAGCTTCTATTTTCATATCTTTGTTTTTAACATTGGTTTTATTAACAACTATACCTAAGATATCTCTCTTTAAATCCTGACATAATCTTATTGTTTTTAAAGCATCTGTTACTGCTGGCAGTTCTGGATTTGTTACGATTAAGATTTCATTTGCGGCCTTTAATGTGTCTTTGACTTCTTTATCTAAGCCTGCTGCACAATCCAAAATAATAAAATCTGCTTGAGATTTTAGTTCTTCTATAATTTTAGGTAATGACGACAAATTAGAATTTTTTAGATTTTCATAAGATATACTGGCTGGAATTACCATTGTTCCAGTTTCATGAGAATATATTGCTTCACTTATTTCTTTTTTTTCTGCTAAAACATCATGTAATGTAACTGGTAAAATTGGAGTACCAAAATGTAGACTTATGTTGGGTGTTGTAACATTACAATCTATAATTATTGTTTTTTTTTCAAAATAGTTTAATGCTAAAGCTAAATTTATTGCTGTTGTGGTTTTACCGGTGCCCCCCTTTCCTCCTGAAATTGCTATTGCTCTCATCATGTTGTTTTTTTATTTATAAAATTTATAAATTCTTTTGTTTTATCAAGATATTCGTAAAGGTTATTAACTTTTACCTCTATTGGTCTTGTTGTTTTTGTTTTTAAGGTTACATTTTTTCTAAATTCTTCTATTGAAGTATATTCTGATTTTTCTATTTTTTTAAGCAGGAAATATAACATTAAATATTTAGATACTGATGTACCCAATAAATCTTTTACTAGATGTGTTCTTTCTTTTTTTGAAAGGGGAATTGTGCTTATCTTTTTATTTTTTTTTTCAAATTCAAGATATCTAATCATTGATAATTCAAACGCAGCTATCATTCTCTTCATAGCATTTAACATTATATCTGTTGTTCTTGTATATTTTAAAGACACATATACTAAATGATCTGCTCTTTTTAATTCTTCTTCTGGAATATTTTCTTCTAGTATTTCATACATTTTTATCACTCTGATTTAGTTTTTGTAATAACTGCTTAATATTGCATAAATATAATTTTATTACTTTTAAGTCTAATGATTTTATATTATCATAATTATTGTTACATATAACAAATTTTTGATTTCTAATAAATTCTACAGAACATTCTTGGTGTTGATCCAAAAGACTTTTTATTTCTATAATTGTTTTGAGCATTTCATTTGAAAGTTGGTGTTTTTTTATGCACAAAGATTTAAATAATGCGTATTTGGATTCAAAATTTTGAGGTATTGTAAAATTTTTTTTATATTGTTCTAGTTTTAGAAATGCTTCTATTATGTGTTCTATAGATTTTTGAAGATTTTTTGTAGCTGTTAACAATAGTTTTGGATCTTTTAATAATGAGTAAGTCACATATGTAAGATGATCTGCTGTTTTAAAGTATTTATTCGCTTCATTGACATGATAAATAAATTTTTCCATTATTTTTTAAGTAATAATATTGCCTCAGCTAAGTCTCCTTTTGTTTGTTTTAATGCTTGTTTTGCCTCTTCCTCAGAAACTTCAGCTTGTTCCGCTACAGTTTTTATATCCTCTTGTAAGATTTCTTCTTTTAATTCTTCAATATTTCCTGTGATTTGTAAAGAAATTTGCCCCATCATATTTACCTTTAGAATTTCTGGATTACGAATAATTAATGTTTTATCATTTTGTTTTATAATTACTTCTTTAGCTAGTAATTCTTGTTGCTGAATTCCCATTTTTTTCATTGCTGCTTGAATAGATTTAGGATTCATATTAGGAAACATTTTGGACCAATTATAAACAGCGTCAAGCTAATATAAAAAGATATCTTAAATACGGCATATAAACGTAAAGGGAGCTAATTAGAATTTTTAAAAATATTTTTGACGTCCAGAAGTTCAATCTCTATTTTATCTTCTTTCTTTATCCTTTCTACTTCATTAAAACAATCTTTACTGAACTCAAAAGCCACAATTATACCTTTGGTTTTATGTTCTCTTTTTATTGCAGTTAAGAATTTATCAATTTCAGGTCTTCCAACTTTATGATCCCATCTTTTAACTTGAACTGGAATTGTCATAAATTGGATCCAACCATCAATACCCATGTCTCCTGTTTTCTTTGGATTTATAGTTCCACCTAACTTTTCTACAATTATAAGTCTAGCAAATTGATGAGGTTCCATTTTTCTAAGCTCTTTTTCACTTTCTCCACCAATTACACTTACTCCATTTCCAATTCGTTTCTTCATTACATCACAAGCACTTCTAGAAATATCTATTCCTATAAACTTCCTATTAAGTTTTTTAGCTACTGCAATAGCTGTTCCACATCCACAAAACGGATCTAGAACAATATCTCCTTCTTTAGAAGATGCTTTAATTATTCTATCTAATAATTCTTCAGGTTTTTGGGTTGGATAACCTAATCTTTCTTTAGATTTTGGATCAACAGCTTTTATATCCCACACATCATCCATCACAAAACCTGTAAGTTCTAAAATAACATCATTTTTAGTTGGCTTTCTACCATTTTCTTTTAGCCATCTATTATAATACATCATAAATCTTGAATCTTGAGATGGAAAAAAATCTCCTTTTATTTTGTTATTTTCTACAATATATTTTTTCCATCTATTATAATTAATAGTTTCTGTGTAATCTTCATTATACATTAAATTAAAAGTCCATTTATCACTTTTAGTATAAAAAAATATTATATCATGTTTTCTTGGATAATAATCTTTTACTTGCCCTTGGTATGTTTGATAATGCCATATAATATCATTTTTAAAATTATTATATCCAAATACTTCATCCATCATTTGTTTTAAATAATGACCAGCGTGCCAATCACAATGTAAATAAATAGAGCCTGTTGGCTTTAAAATCCTCCAACATTGTTCTAGTCTTTCCCTCATATAAGCAATATAAACATAAATTCCTTTATGTCCACCTTTCCATCTTTGTTCAATAGCTTCATATTCTCTTAAAAGTGTTGGATTAATAGAATCTCTTAATTTCTCCCAGTCTTTATCTGTAAATTTTAATTTAGATGTTTTATCTTTTATCCAAAAGTTTTCATAATCTTTTTGGGAGAAAAAGGGTGGATCTAAATATATTAAATCGATAGATTCGTCAGGAATTCTATTTAAAACATCTTTACAATCACCACAATAAATTATATTTGTTTCCATTTTTCTTCTAATTTGATATATATTTTGTTGAAATTCCATAAAGGAACTTTAATATTAGTCTTTAAATTACCTTTTTAGGCTTTTCCGAAAGATTTATGGACTATTTCATTTTTTTAATTATAATCTTGTTATCTTTCTCTTCAACTTCTAAATCTTCACCTGTTTTCCATTTCAATAATTCTACTAATTTATTAGGAATTACAACCCAAAATTTTCTATATTCTGTATCTCCCCATTTTCTAGATATTTGAGATTGAAGTTTCATAATAGCTTAGATATCTAACCATTTATAAATACTTTGGTATCTAAAACTAAGTGTGTATTTAACTACTCTTGTTAGTCTAGATTTATCTATTTTAATGTTGGATATCTTTTATATTTAGATACTCTTTTTTATTTATTTAGCTCCCTTTAAGTTTACAATGCACTTAAATACATAAAATATATAAACTATTCTTAGTACATTTATTTATGAAATGGATTTTGGCTTTATTAATATTTTTGGTGGGATGTGGGACATATATTCCAGATTATCCAAAAATACCTAATATAAATCAAGATGATGATGCTTTTATAGGCGGAGAAAATGCTAAGGTGGTTATTGTTGAATTCTCTGATTATTTATGTCCTTTTTGTAAAAAAGCAGAAGAAACAATAAATAAGATTAATCAAGAATATGGAGATCAAGTAAAGATAATCTATAGAGATTTTCCAGTGCATGGAGAAGAGGCTGAGAATCTTGCTATTGCAGCTGAATGTGCAAAGGATCAAGGTAAATTTTGGGAAGTTCATAATAAAATATTTGAATTACAAGACATAAACTTAGTTAGAGAATATATTTTAACATTAAATATTGATATGGCTTTATATGACATTTGTGTTGATCAACGACAAAAATTAGAGGAAATAAATAAAGATAGACAAGATGGTGAATATTATGGTGTTGAAGGAACACCTACCTTTTTTGTTAATGGATATAAATTAGTGGGGGATCACCCATTTAATAATTTTAAAGACTTAATTGATTATGAACTTTTAAATTCATAAGTTTTTTAAAAGCTTAAAAAAAGAAAAAAATATGATCTGTATAATAGCATTAGTGGTATTTGGTATTTTGGGTATATTTAGTGTAAAGTATAGGGCTATAGCTAAAGAGGCATTTGATTGTGTTTTTAAAAGGTTAACATTTAGAAAATGTACAACAGGATTGGATAAACGATTAAAGGCTCAAATTACTGGAAGATTAATGAATAAAACTCCAAGAGTTGGAGGATTTATTTATAAATATTTTGAATTATTAAGCTGGATTTTTACAATAATGTTAATTTTAAGTATTATTTGGTCAGGATATGGTGCTTATAATTTCATTAGGTATGGGAATTGTAATGGAAAAGATAGCACAGAATATTGTATTTTTAATGGGTTAGATAGGTCTGAAAATAGAGTGGAAAATGCTGTTTCATGTGGATGTACAAGTATAGTAGAATGTGTAATTGTTGGACATTGTAAAGATGAATTAAACTGCAAATGTGAAAATGGAGTTTGTATATCTATGGAAGATTAAAAGATATAATTAACTTTATATAGTTATTTATTATTTAAGGAAGTCATGTATTTAAATGAACATTTTAAAAAATATAAGGGAATTGATCCTTTTAATGACATAATAGGTCAAAATTTTGTAAAGGGAGAAATACTTTCTGCATTAATTATGAATAGGCATATCTTGCTTGTTGGTGCCCCAGGGATTGGAAAAACAACACTAGCAAAGAATATTGCTTTCCTATTGCCTGAGATTGAGGTAAATGATTGTGGTTTTAATTGTATGAATGAAAAAATAATATGCCCTAGATGTAAAAATAATGTTAAACATAAAAAAATAAGATTAAACGGGGCAGAGAGATTTATAAGAATCCAAGGCTCGCCAGATTTAACTGCAGAGGATTTAATAGGTGATATTGATCCTATCAAGGCATTAGAATTTGGGCCATTAAATATTGAAAGTTTTACACCTGGAAAAATTTTTAAAGCTAATCAGGGTGTATTATTTTTTGATGAACTAAATAGGGCACCAGAAAAATTGCAAAATGCTTTATTGCAGGTTTTAGAGGAAAGAAAGGCAACAATAGGGAGTTATACTGTGGATATAGAAACTGATTTTATTTTTATAGCTACAATGAATCCAGACGATTTTTCTGGTACTGAGAAATTGTCTGAGGTTTTATTAGATAGATTGGATTTAGTGTATGTTAAATATCCAGAAAATATTGAGAATGAACTAAAAATTATAGAGATTAAAGGAAAAAGACTAAAAGAAGTAGAGTTTAATAAAGAATTACTGAAGATTGTATTGGGCTTTATACATGAATTAAGAATGAATAAAGATATTGAAAGAGCACCAAGTGTAAGGGCATCATTAGGGTTATATGAACGCGCCCAAGCAAATGCTTTCTTAAGAAGTTCAAAAAAAGTTGAAATTGATGATATAATAAATGCTTTATTTTCTGTTATAAGCCATAGAATAAGATTAAAGCCATCTATAAGATATTTGATGAATGAAAAAGAATTTATTAAAAAAACATTTAATGAGTTTTTAAAGCAAAGAAAAGAAAAGGGTGAAATACCCTGATATTAAAATAGATGATTTTGAAAGGGCCTTTGAAGATAAGGATAATAATTCTGAAAATATTGATTCTGGTTTTTCACATTCTTTAATTGAAAATGATAAAAAAACTATAAATGAAGGGAGATTACTAGAAGCTGCTTCTTCATATGGACTAAATTCATTTAATCCTGATTTGATGCTAAACGCCCTTACTGAAGATTACCAAAATATAGAAAATATATATGGAGAAACCATTTTAAGATATCTAACTGGTTATGATCCAAGTGCTTTAAAAAAGAATATAAAATTTCCAGAATTTAGAAATGAATTAAAAAAGAAGATACTAAAAACTATTGAAGATATGAAGGATGAAAATCTATTAAATGATGATTGTTCTATCTCTGAAAGAGGTTATGAACTTGCAGCTTTAACGCTGTATATGGATGAATTAGATGATTTAACCTCCAAAGGACTAGGCGAATGGAAGAAAAAAGAAAGAAGTTATTATGGAGAAAAAAACGATATTAAAAATTATAAAAAGGGGGATAGATATAAGGACTTGGCTGCAAAACAAACAATAAAAATTAGTTTAAGAAGGCAACATAACAAGATATTAGCTGAAGATTTAAGAATGTTTTCTAGAGAAAGTAAAGGAAAAATTTACATTGTTTATGCTTTAGATGCCTCTGGTTCTATGAAAGGAAAAAAATTACAGACATGTAAAAAAGCTGGAATTGGTTTAGCCTTTAAAGCTATAAATGAAATGGATAGGGTTGGGCTAATGGTTTTTGGTTCAGATGTTGAAGATGTTTTATATCCAACAGATGATTTTTACTTATTTCTAAAAAAAATTATAAAGGTTAAAGCAAAAAAACAAACTGATCTTGCATTAACAATTGATAGATCTATAGATCTGTTTCCTAATGATAATATAACGAAACATTTAGTGCTTATTACAGATGCTATACCAACTAAGGGAGAACATCCAGAAGAAAAAACCCTGGAAAGTGTACAAAAAGCAGTAAATTCTGGAATAACAATCTCATTAATTGGTGTTTGTTTAGGAGAAGGCAAAGAATTAGCTAAAAAAATTGTAGAATTAGGTAGAGGTAAATTAAGTATTGTTCAGAATTTGGAAGAAATGGACAAAATTGTTATTAGTGATTATTATAATTTAATATGTTAATAACTTTTATAAAGTTAGAAACAATAATACCTCTTATGAAATGGAACATTGTAATAATCCTTGTAATTACATTTATTGTCTTTTTTATATTATTTAAAGGGGGGGATATTACAAATAACGCAGTAACTAATATTATAAATCCTGGTATTAAGGGAGAAGAAGAGATTTATTATGATTATTTAGAAGCAACAATAATGGATGTTGGCCAAGGAGATGCCATTCTAGTGCAACATAAAGATGATTCTATTTTAATAGATTGTGGTGAAGATGATGATAAAATTCTTTATGAACTTACTAAAAATCTAAAAGAAAAAAAGATAGAGGTTTTAATCTTAACCCATGCACATTATGATCATGTTGGTGGATGTGATGCAGTAATTAAAAATCATATCATTGATAAAATAATTTATAATGGAGAAGAGTACACTTCTAAATCTTATGAAACATTTTTAGAGTTAAGTAGGGATATATTGGAGAAGGTTACTCAAAGAACAGAAAAAAAATTAGGAGAAATTACATTAGATATAATTCCCCCTATAAAACTAGTAAAGAATCCAAATGATAACTCTTTGATAACTAGGCTTTCTTTTGGTGAATTTGATATTCTTTTAACTGGAGATTGTGAACAGGAATGTGAATCTAATCTAAAAGATATCAATTCAGAGGTTTTAAAGATTGGGCATCATGGTTCTACAACCTCAAGTTCTCTAGATTTTTTAGATAAGGTTGATGCAAAATATTATGTAATTAGTGTAGGAGAAAATTCATATGGACACCCAAGCCAATTAACGTTAAATAAATTAAATGGTAATAGTTTATATAGGACAGATTTAAATGGAGATATTAGTTTTAAGGGCTTTGTAAATGGGGATGTTGTTGTAAAAATAGAAAAACAAGCATCTAATGAAGAGATATTCTCAGGTTTATAAATTATTAAAAGAAAGAATAAAATTTTCTAAAAATGTGATTTAAGAATCACTATCAGAGTCATCATCAAATTCCACATCATCATCTTCGCAATCATCATCTTCGCAATCATCATCATCTAATCCATTATATTCTTCTTCTGACATCTTTTCCTCCTCTAAGAATTAAACTAGTTTTGAATGATTTATATTTATAAAGTTTTTTATTTAATTTTTATTATTATAAAGTCGTTAATATCTTGTTTTTACTATTGGTATATAATGAAGGCATTCCTGTCTAATAAAATTTAATTCTTCTTGTGTATATGGCTTTTCTTTGCTTAATCTAGGATCTAATGTTGTTTCTGGTTTAAAATTTTGTAGAACAAAACATTTTTTTGGTTCCAAGGATTTTACTATTTCTATAATTATATGGAAAGAGTGATATTTTGGGATTACTGTTGTCCTATATTCGTGTTCAATATTGCTATTTTTTATTATCTGCATAGTTTCTTTTATTTTTTCTACATCACAAAATGATGTTAATTCTTCATATTTTTCCTTAATTAAGACTGTCTTAATATCGACAGCTATATAATCTATAAGATGTTGATTAATTAATTGTTTTATTATATGTGGTTTAGATCCGTTTGTATCTAATTTTATCTTAAAATTTAATCCTTTTATTTTTTGACAGAGTTCTTTTAAATTTTTGTTTAAAGTGGGCTCTCCTCCAGTAATTACAACTCCATCTAAAAATTTTTTATTTTTTATAAGATAATCTTCTATAGATTCAAATGGAATATCTTCCATTTGTTTTTTTGTTATAAGCTCTTTGTTGTGGCAGAATTTGCATCTAAGATTGCATCTAGATAAAAAAATAACTGCTGTTATCCTACCATCCCAGTCAATAAGACTAGATCCTATAAATCCTTTAATTTGCATCTGTAAATAAAAGTATTTCTTCTTTTAAGGGTGTTGTTCCTCTAAAGGATTTTATTTCTTCATCTTTATCATCAACAATAATTATTGTTGGTGTAGATATAACTTCATAATGGTTTGCTTCATTTAATCCATCTTGTTCATCTACAAGATAAATTTCTGTTGGTATCATCTCCTTTAGCTCTTCATAAAGTTTCTTTGCTATTGAACATTTTGGACAATTTTGTTTAGTAAAAACTTTTACTTTCATTTTTTAATTTGTTAATCTTGTTTTTTTTATATATATTAATTATTATCCCATAGATTATAATATTTTTTTTCATTTCCAAAAATAATCTCCTTTGTTCTTTCTGAACTTAAATCCAACTGAAATATCTCAAGATTCGCTTCTTTTATTAACTCTAACGAGGAATTAACTTCTTGAGAGTTATATTTTTTTTTAAAAATTATTTTTTTAATATTGTAGGTTATTAGGGTTTTAGTACAGGATGTACAAGGGAAGATTGTAGTATAAATTGTTGCATCTTTATATAATAAACTATTAATATTTGCTAATGCACTCATTTCAGAATGTACCCCAATACAATTGCCTGTATTTAAACTATCAGAATACATTTTATTTAATTTGGTCTCTTTTACACATAGACCTTTGTTTATGCAGCTATCGATTCCTTTTGGAGCCCCATTATAACCTGAACCTATTAATCTATTTCCTATTGTGATAACACTTCCAGCCCTAACATTAATACAAGATGATCTAGATGAGATTAAAATAGCTTGCGTCATAAAATATTCATCCCAATTAGGCCTCGTGCCAGTTGGATTTTCTTTAATTATCTTGATTATATCTTCCATTGTTCTCTAGGGCTTGTTGCGCCAAAATTAATTCTGAACCTAAATAAATTGCATGTTGTGTATCTAAATTATACATTGAATTTACAATTTTATTCTTTAATTCTAATGCGGTCTTTCCTTTAAATTCTTCTAAAATTCTTCCATTTTTTGGGTGAATTAAAGAGACTACAATCTCATTCATCTCTATTTTTATTAAAAAATTGCCTTTTTCATCAAAAATTAATGGTATATTATGATATTTTTTTATAATTCCCTCTACTTGTTGATAATAATTATTGTATATCTGTGCACTCCCTGATATTATAGTTAATATGCCAGGTACTATATTTATTTTATCACTTATTTCTTTTTGTATAGCAGCACAACCATATGCATTTTCAGGCCATCCTTGAACCATATCATGACTTCTAAAAAACACTGTTAAATTTAATCTTTCATCTTGAACTATAGCTTGTAATAATACTAGACATGGTGAACTTTTATGTTTTCTCATTAATTCATTTGATACATGCCAAGTCAAGGCTATGCATGCCTTTGAATATGGGTCTCTTTTTAATACATCAATAATATCTTCAATTTGATTAATTTCACAATGTGCTTTATTATACCTTATATTTTTATCTAACCATGGGCCTTGTTTAAACTCGAAATCCTTATATTCGGCTGTATTTACCAATAATTTAATCTCATCGGGATTTGGGTGATAATATGCTCTTAATTTATTTCCATATGTATATGCTTTTCCTTCTGGTAGTATAGAAGATAATATTTCTTTCTGATAGGCTTCAATTTTTTCTATAGTTAATGGTATTAGAAATGGATTTAATGAAAGATCTAAATCTTGCGGCTGATGAATTACAACAATCATATTATTTATTTCTTTGATCCACCTATCGGTATTAGCATTCATTAAATTTTTTTTACCATATTTGTATATATTATATATTGTTTTTAACCAAGAACCAGGAATTGTTGAGCCATGAACTAAAATAGGTCCATCTTCATACGGAAATGACTCATCTATTGGCTCATAGCCAAACATCATAGGTTCTATAAATGGTCCTTTTTTTTCTAAAGATTTTATTAATTTATTAGCTTCCTCTATCTTTTCTTTTAAAGAAGAATTTGGAAATTGTTTGTTTAAATCAATTAATTCTACATTTTTTCTTATTTGTTCTATTAAATCCAAGGGAATATTTTTATCAAAATAAACTGAATCTTGAAACTCATCTATTTTTCTGGCTTTATTTATTCCATTTTTAAAAAAGGACCTTATAGCATTAGCACTTGTTAATTCATTAGCGTTTGTTGAATATTCCTCTCCAAGAATAATGATATACCTTATGTAAGGATTACTTAATATGTTTCTAACCATATTTTGAAGCCCAGCTGGTGTATAAAAATTTGTTGCCAATGCCAAATTATCTTTTTCTAGAAATGGAACAACAGAATCTCTTATTGTCCACAAAAATGTTAATGCAACATTAGCCCCTGTAATCCGTAATAAACTAGGTTCAGGAAATGCTATTCTATCTCTTACAGCTACAGGCCATCCCCTCTCTTTATTTGATCCAATTAGATCTTTTATTTTTTCTATTGTATCCATTTAGTTATTAATTTATTTTTATTTTTAAATACATTTATATTTTGAAATACTTTTAATAATAAAACTTATTTTTTGCTCTTTGTTCTTTGTCTAATTGGGATTCTGGTTTATTAATCCTGGGTCTTTTGGTTTCTTTGTCTTTCCTATAGGTAATATCTAGGATTTTTAAGATCTTATTCATTCCCTCTGTTTTATTTAATGGACCCTCTATTTTACCGTTTTTTCCAGGTTCTCCTGTAAATAAGATTAAGGCATCAGAAATGTAATCAATAAATTGTATATCGTGGTCTACAACAATTGTTGCTATCTCTTTTTTTATTGTAAATTCCTTTATTACTTCAGCGACGTTCAACCTATCTTCAATATCAATGAATGCTGAAGGTTCATCCATTAATATTAAATCACATTCTTGAGATAATGCTTTAGCTATATGAACCTTTTGTAACTCTCCGCCAGATAGATATTTTATCTTATTTTTTAGAATTGTTTTTATATTCAATTTTTCTAAGATATTTGTTTTATACCAACCAGATGAATATTCTTGTGATGCGTTCTCTTTTAAAAATTCTTCTACTGTTTTTTCAATATTATTATCTAAATATTGATGCTTGAATATTATTCTTAAATCAGAAAGTTTTGTTTTTTCATCATCTTCTAATTCTTTTGAGATTAATTTTAAAAAAGTTGTTTTTCCTAAACCATTGGCACCCATTATAGTTAGGACTTCATTTTTTCTTATCTCTATACTGTTTATTTCTAATTTAAAAGATGGAAAGGTTTTTTTTAATTTTGGAAAAATTAGTAATGGATCTGTTTTCAATGATCTTTCTGCATTGCTCTCTTGAAAATTTATTGAATAATTTCTAAATTTTATGTTTTCATCTGGTAGATAACCATCTAAATACTCATTAATTCCCCTTCTTACTGATTTTGATTGTGAGAAAATTCCATAACACGCATGTTCACCATAAACTATATTTATTTCATCAGAGATATAATCTAATGTTGCTAAATCGTGTTCTATAACAATTATTGATGTTTTTGGTGTTTTTAATGATCTAATTAATTTAGCTATTTTTATTCTTTGAGTAATATCACAGAATGAAGAAGGCTCATCAAAATAATACAAGTCTGCTTTTTTTGAGGCTGTAGCAATAATAGCTAATCTTTGAAGCTCTCCACCAGAAAGTTCTTCTATTCTTCTATCCAAAAGATTTTCCATATCTAAATCTTTTATTAATTCTTTGATAATATTTTTTTCATCAACCTTTTTTAATAATTCTTTAATTGTTTTTTCTTGATATAATTCTACAAGAAGTTCTACTCTTTGTGGTTTATAAGAAATTTTTAATTCTTTCTTAAACAATTTTTTTAGATACTCTCCAATCTCTTTAGTAGAATATTTATGAAGAATTATATTATCTTCTGGAGAAATTTTATAGTTGCCTAGGTTTGGTTTTATTGCTCCTGCCAAGATAGAAAGTGCAGTAGTCTTGCCAATTCCATTTCTACCTATGATTCCAATTACAGTATTTTTTTTCGGTGTTGGCAAATTAAATAATTCAAAAGAATTTTTTGAGAATCTGTGAATAGGATCTTCTTTTAACTTTTCCGGTAGATTTATTATATGAATGGCTTCGAAAGGGCATTTCTTGCAGCAAATATTGCATCCAGTGCATGTATTTTCCATAATTTCTACTTTTTTATCAGGAGATTCTATTATGCATTCTCCTCCTGTTTTATTTACGGGACATAGCCTTATACAAAGATAATTACCACATTTTAATGGATTACATTTTCCTTTTTCTATTACTGCTATTCTTGTCATGCTTTAAACATTATTTTGTTTTTTTTAAATTTATTTAATTAACCCAAACATTTAAATATCCTTCATTATTTCAAAATAATATGTCAATAGCAAGAATTAAACTAATAAGTGCAGATATTGATAAATTAAATGAAGTTTGTAACTCTATCAAAGATATTGCTGCGAAAACAAAGACAAAATTAAAAGGACCTATATCTTTTCCTACTAAAAAATTAAAATTAACAACAAGAAAATCTCCAGATGGAGAAGGAAAGGCATCCTTTGATAGATTTGAAATGAGAATACATAAAAGATTAATAGATTTAGGTGTTGATGAACGGGCATTAAGATTAGTAATGCGTGTTCATTTGCCAAAGGGCGTGAATATAGAAATTAATTTGCTTGAATGAAAATGACAAAATTAAGTGAGATATATGTATGTGAAATATGTGGAAATAGAGTTATTGTAGATAAAATTGGAGCAGGTACATTAGTATGCTGTGGCCAAAATATGATATTATTAGAGGAAAAAAGAGAGGATATTGGTAAAGAAAAACATAAGCCTGTAATAATTTTTGAAGAAAATAAAATAATTGTGAAGGTTGGAGAAATACCACATCCAATGGAAGAAGCGCATTATATTGAATTTATAGAATTATTAAAAAATAATTATATCATTGCTCGTTCTCAATTAAAACCTTACGAAAAACCAGAAGCTGTCTTTTATATAACTGATAAGAATATACGTGTCAGAATTTTATGCAATATTCATGGATTATGGACTTAACGTCCAACACCAACATAAATTATACCTAATTCTTCTATTTTTTCTTTATCTAAAAAATTTTTACCATCTAAAATTATTTTCAAACTTTTAAAGAACTTTAATTCTATGTTTTTAAACTCTTTATGGTTGGTAGCTAAAATCAAAACTTCTACATCTTTTAAATCATATACTTGTTTAACATTGGATTTTTCAGGAAAATATGGATCAAAAGTCTTAAAATTTGCTTTTAATTTATTTAATAAATGAATTATCGCGTAGCTTGGGCTTTCTCTATCGTCCTTAACATCAGCTTTATACGCTATTCCTAAGATCCCAATTTTCATATCACTTAAGCTTAAATTAAATCTTTCTCTTATTATCCTTTGTAGTTTTCCGATGCAATAACTAGGCATATCTCTATTAATATTTATAGCCTTTTTTAATAATTGATGATTAAAACCTAATGCATCTGCTGCTGTAGTTTGATAACATGGATCTACTGGAATACAATGCCCACCAATTCCAATCGATGGAAAATGTGGCAGAAATGCAAATTGTTTGGTAGATGATCCTTTAATTACTTGAGTGATATCTAATCCAGCCTTATCACAAAACATTGCCATTTCGTTAATAAATGCTATATTTACATTTCTAAATGAATTTTCTAATATTTTGGTTAATTCTGCTTCTCTAACTGAATTTACCTCTACAATCTCAGAATTTAAGATGTTTCTATAAAATTTAGCAGCTAATTTTGTAGAATCTTTATCAATCCCCCCAACAACCCTGTTAATGTTTTTTACATTAAATTTAGAATTTCCAGGATCAATCCTTTCAGGACAATGCGCTAAATAATATTTTTTATTTGTTTTATCTAAAATTTTTTTAACAACATTTTCTGTAATCCCGGGATTAACTGTAGACTCTAATATAATCAAATCTCCTTCTTTTAATACCCATTTAATATCTTCACTTGCTGATCTGACGTATTTAAGATCTGGATCAAAGCATTTATCAATAGGTGTAGGAACAGCAATAATATAAATATCAGCACAAGCTAATTTATCACTTACATGTAAATTAACCTCTTTATATAATTTATCAACAATCTTTTCGTTTAAATAATTGATCTTATTTTTAATACAATTTAATTTTTTCTTATCCTTATCTATACCAAATACATTATATTTTTTGGCTGCTAATAATGCTAAAGGTAAACCAACATATCCTAAACCAATTACTGCCACAGTTACCATTATAAAATTATAAAAATAAATACATTTTAAATATTTATCAAAAGAAAATATATGTTTATTTAATAATCAAATAAAAGATTATTATACAATTTATAGTTTTTTTAATACTATCAGACTAAGCTGAGAGATATTGTGAGATACCTTCTTTGATTAAGGCTAAAACTAGCTTATAATTATAGTAAAGTGATATGGAGTGAAGGAAATTACGTATAATATGCTGTTCAGTGGAATTGAAGACTGAAAAAATATTTATTATATTTTATTTTTAAATAAATTTGTTTTTTTTATTAAGATTACAATAACTATTAAAAAAACAATTGTAATTAAACCTATCCACCAATAATTATCCTTTTTTTCTTCTATAATAGGTTCTTTTTGAATAGAAATATTTTCTTCAGTTTTTTTTTCTATAAGGCTTGCTTCACCTATATCTCTATTAAATTGTATCTTTAACTGTGAACTGTCATTAATATCTTTATAATTATATTTCACAGTTAAAGAATAAAGCATAAAATTAACAGCATTATTAATTGTTACATCTTTAAATATATATTCTTTATTTCCAGCTTTTAAACTATTAATATCTTTTACAAGATTTAATTCTTTTAAGATGCTTATAGTTTCAAAATGTATATCAGTTATATCTTCTCCCTCATCAGGATTTTCAACAACCAAACTTACTTTATCATCATTCACTTCTATTCTAAAATCTAAATCCCATCTTAAAGCACTTAAATCTTTAGATTTGATAATTTTTACCTCTTTATTTGAAACATAATCAATTACAACCTCTAATTTATAGTTACCCTCTTTTTCAGCTAATATTTCAATATTATACTCTTTCTCCTTATATTTAATATCCTCTAATTTTATATTAGAATTTAATATTCTTAAACCATCAGGAATCTTTATATCAAATGTGTTTATTTTAATATCCTTTTCTAAATTATTCTCTAATATAATTGTTAAATTAAATTTTTTTCCAACATAAACCATATCCTCTTCTAATAATAAATTTACAGATAATTCATCAGGAATATTTACTTCTAAATCCTTTTTAATTATTTCATTATTATAACTCACTATTCCATTTATTGAAAAATCTCCAGTTGTTAATGATTTTAAATAATAAGTACATTCGTGTTTATTGCCCGCTAATAAATTTCCCTCCCAAATTATTTTTCCATTATTGTAATCACAGCCATCTAAATTATCAACTATCAAATCACCAGGATCATCTTCATATTTTACTCCAGAAATACTTGCTTCTCCGCTATTCTCTAAAACAACCATAATTTTAAATGCTTTGTCTTTCTCTAGAATATCATCAACAACATTCTTAGTAAGAATTAAAATCCCTTCTTTTTCTTCTATTGTTATTTTTGCTTTCAATGCCTCAAATTCACTTACACAAATTTTTATATTATCCAATTCTCTACATTCATCATTTTGTAAAATCCCGCCTATGTTACCATATTTAACAGAAACACTCTCTTCTCCAATAATTATATTTAATTTAACTCCATTTATTTCTTGATTATATGATTCAATTACAACATCAGAAAAAATTTCCTTTGCACTGGTATAACTTAAAAAAAATAAAAAACATAGAATATAAACAATAGGTTTCATAATTATTTTATATTTATTTTTTTTATAAAATTAATCTTTTTCCATTTCCCATTACATGGATCTGACTGTCATGATAACCCATTTCTTTAGCAAGATTTTCTAATGCTTGTTCCATATGTAATTCTCCATGTGCTGGAATGATATTTTTAGGCTTAACTAAATTTATAAAATCTCTCAAATCTTCTCTTGCAGCATGCCCACTTTGATGGATATCTAAGAATAATCTTACTTTTTCTTTTTTCAATGCATCCTCTAAGGCTTGTCTATTAGTTATATTTAATGGTGAAGGAATTGTTTTACATGAAAAGATTACATGATCCCCTTCTTTAAACCTAAAAGGTAATTGTTTATTTATTAATTTATCTAAAATACTGCTTGGTTC
This sequence comes from Candidatus Woesearchaeota archaeon, assembly GCA_018302235.1. GTDB lineage: Archaea > Nanobdellota > Nanobdellia > SCGC-AAA011-G17 > GW2011-AR18 > DATDVT01. The sequence continues at coordinate 6,660 of JAGVZW010000011.1, read as the reverse complement.
CCCTTGGCTACCAGTACATACAACCAAATATTTACCCCTATTTCTATCAATATCTCGTAATGTTGCCTTAATTTGATTACTATAACCACAAATTTGTGCTTCTTTAGAGTATTCTATTAGTTGGACATGTTCAGCACTAGAAACATACTTACCCATACTTCTCCCTAGCAACACAACTCGTCTATTTAGACTTTTTCCAAAATCTATAGCACTTCTAATCCTTGCTAAATGAGAGGCAAAAGTAGCAACAAAGATAGCCTTTCCTTTATTATCCACGCCTAATAAAACATCTTTTAACAACTCCCTTGCTACCTTTTCACTTGGGGTTTTCATATCCTTTTCTGCATATAAACTCTCAACTATCAGGCATAAAACCCCATTTTTTCCTATATCTTTCAATTTTAAATAATCTGGTTTTTTTCCTAAAACCGGGTGATTATCAAGTTTAAAATCATTTGCATATAATATCGTTCCTTTTAATGTGTGTATAGCTATCATTACAGTCTGCAAGGTAGAGTGTGTAACATTAACAAATTCAAATTCTATATTTTTTGAAATCTTTACCTTTTTTCCAGATAGCATAGCAACCATTTTATTTGGTAATATAATATTCTCATCATCTAATATTGTTTTTAAAACTTCAATAGTAAATGGTGTTCCATAAATTGGAGCTCTATATTTTGCGCTTAAATAGGGTACACCAGCAATATGATCGAGATGACAGTGTCCTAATATTATAGCCTTTACGTCCCTTATCCACTCTTTTATTATATTATCATTTGGTAAAGCACCATAATCAATCATTTGGTTAGCAGAGAGTGTATGCCAATCCTCACCCTCATAATTAATTATAGCTGGCAAATAAATACCCATATCAATAATTATTACTTCATTATCTATTCTAACAGCAGTCATGTTTTTTCCTACTTGTTCATAACCGCCAATTGTACAAATTTCTATTTCCATTTAATCAATTAAAAAATAAAGCTTTAAAAATGTTCTTATTTAAGTAAAATACCACTAATGAACAAATCTAAATTATTTATATATAAACTCTTAAATATAATAGATTTTTTAAATATATAAATATTTTATCATTATATGGTACGAAAAATAACCTATTTAATATTATTATTCTTAAGTAATATTATTATTCTTAAGTTGTTCATTAGTTTATTCTTTACCGTCTAAGTGGGATTGGAGAAATGTACATGGAGAAAATTGGATAACTAATAATAATGCTGGTAGTATGATTGGAGCTTGTTCTGAATTTGCTACTGTAGCCTCTTTCGAGTCGCAGATAAATCTATTCTATAATCAACGCCTAAATCTAGATTTATCTGAACAAATGAAAATTGACTGTCAATTTGGTACAGGCCCATTAAATATTTCGTCAAGTAATATGTTAGTTGATGAATTATGTTCGTCTTTTGTTAATCGCGATATCTTTTGCAATGGAGAATTTCAAAGTACACAAGAAGAGATGTGTTGTGATATTCCATACCTTTGTAATGATTGGCAAAATCGTACTTGGATAAAATCAAATTTTGGTTTAGATTGTACTATCCCACCAACTGGTGATAACAGTATGAATTGTTTTAATATATCTAATGTAGATGATTTTAACACAGAAGAAAAAATAGAAAAACTTGATAAAGAAGTAAAAAAATTATTAATTTCTAAAGGGCCTATTGATGCATATATACCTAGTATGAAACATTCAATGGTATTAATTGGATATAAAGAAAATAAATCTGATTGGAAAACAATTCAATTATGTATTCGTGGATTAGAAATGTGTGTTGCAGAAATGGGTTGTGTATCTTTTAATTGTAATCCAGGAGATAATGATTTAATTACATATAATTTTCATCCTACTAAGAATATAACTGAACAGTTAACTTACTCTTGCAGAGAATATGACAATACAGGGGTCTATGTATGGACCTTAATTAGAAATGAACTATCTAATCGGTCAATAATCCCCAACCGTACTTGTGATCCATTAGGGCTCTTAACAATTGGACCACATTGGATAATTCCACAAACATTTCCAAATGATAAATCTTATTGGCCAATAAATTTTAATAATAGTGTTAAATGTTTTGATAAAGATAATGATGGTTATTGCAATTGGGGTATTAGTGATATTGGTTTAAATACTTCTTGGAGAAATCTTAATTGTCCAAACAGCTGTGTTAATACTCCTAATTTAAGAAAAGATTGTAATGATGTAGACGTTGCTATAGGTCCTTTTGATGAGAATTTTTCTTGTAAAAAAATTTTTTGTAATGACTCTGATAATGGTGTAAATAATTTTTTAAAAGGTTTTGTTTATACAAATTACAATGCACAAAATCCAAGAACCAGAATATATGACAGTTGTATGATTTTAACAGAATTATGGATCGGAAATTTTTCTTGTTCAGGAAATGAATGTTGGGTGCAAGATTACTATTGCCAAGGAGGGGTTAGAGGACCTTATGGTTCTCTTTACAATTGTCCTAATGGTTGTAGAAATGGTGCTTGTATTTAATTAAAAGTATATTTCCTTTCTTTGCATGGTATTCTTATAAACCTATTATTTTATAATTCTTTAGCAAATTCTTTAATCTTATCAAACAAACCCTTTTTTTCATCTAATTTTTTTAATTTATTAAATAATTCTTTTTGTTCTTTTGATAATTTTTTAGGTGTTACAATATTAACTTCAATAAATAGATCGCCACGACCATATTCATCTAAAAGAGGGACACCTTTTCCTTTTAACCTTAATTTAGTACCAGCTTGCGTACCAGGGGGAATCTTTAATGTAATATCCTCCTCTAAAGTAGGTATATTAACTTCATCCCCTAATGCGGCTTGAGAAAAACTTAAAGGTAATTTTAACAAAATATCATTTTCTTCACGAATAAATATATCATCCATTGCTACATTCAAAACAACATACAAATCCCCTGAATTAGAAGCCCTTCTACCTGCCTCGCCTTTTCCACTAACCCTTAACTTTAAGCCGTCTTCAACTCCTGCTGGAATATTTACTTTTACTTTTTCTTGGATTTTTACTCTTCCTTCTCCATCACAATTATCACATTCTTCTAAAATCTCTTTTCCTTTTCCCTTACATTTTGGACAAGTAGTAATTTGAGCGAATACACCAAATGGAGTTCGCCTTTCCATCCTTACTTGACCACGACCATCACAACTAGTACAAACCTTTAATTTACTACCTTTAGCACCAGTTCCATTACATTTTTCACAGATTACATATCTTTCGATCTCAATCTCTTTAGTAGCACCAAAGATTGCTTCCTTAAAACCTAAATTTATCTCAACTACTAAATCTTTTCCTCTATCTCCTCTTTTTTTGCCACCACCAAAAAACATATCAAAGATTGAATTACCAAAAATATCTTCAAAGTCAAAATTTTTGAAAATATCTTCTTGTGAATATCTCTGACTAAATCCTTCTTTGCCGAATTGATCATAACTAGTTTTTTTAGTATCATCACTTAAAACCGCGTACGCTTCAGAAACTTTTTTAAACTTTTCAGTAGCATCTTTCTCTTTAGAAACATCTGGATGATATTTTTTAGCTAATAACTTATAAGCCCTCTTAATCTCTTCTTTAGAAGCATTCTTACTTACACCTAAAATTTCATAATAATCATCGCTCATTTTTCAAAAAAGAAGAAAATTATTTCTTCTCATCCACAACTTCAGCATCAACTACATTATCATCTTTTTTATCAGAAGATTTTTCTTGTTGAATTTTTTGATACATTTTTACAGTTATTTCTTGTAATTTCTTATTAATCTCTTCCATCTTAATTTTTAGTTTATCAATGTTTTTATCAGCAATTAATGTTTTTAATTCATCTATGGATTTACCAATTTCTTCTAGTTCTTTATCTTCTACTTTGCCTTTTAATTCAGATGATGTTTTCTCAATTGTATAAATCAATGTATTTGCTTCGTTTAATATCTCAATTTCTTCTTTCTTCTTTTTATCAGTTTCAGCATATTGTTCGGCTTCTTTTTTCATCTTATCAACTTCCTTCTCATCTAATTTTTGTGATGCTGTAATGCTGATTCTTTGTTCTTTTCCAGTTCCTAAATCCTTAGCTGAAACATTCACAATACCATTTGCATCTATATCAAATGTGACTTCTATTTGTGGTATTCCCCTTGGAGCTGGTGGAATTCCTATTAAATCAAATCTTCCTAAGGATTTATTATCTGTAGCCATTTCTCTTTCTCCCTGTAATACATGGATAGTCACAGCATGTTGATTATCATCTGCTGTACTAAAGATTTGTGACCTTCTAGTGGGAATTGTAGTATTTCTTTGAATTAAAGGGGTTCTTATTCCCCCTAATGTTTCAATTCCTAATGTTAAAGGGGTTACGTCTAATAGCAAAACATCCTTTACCTCTCCAGCTAAAACTCCACCCTGAACAGCTGCACCATGTGCAACACATTCCATTGGATCTACTCCTCTCTCTGCTTTTTTTTCTAGTAAACTTTCAACAAAATTCCTTACTATTGGCATTCTTGTTGGACCACCAACTAAGATAATTTTACCAATTCCTTTTTCAGTTAAATTTGCATCTTTTAAGGATTGTAAGACTGGTTTTTTACATCTCTGAACAATTGAATCAACTATTTTTTCTAATTCCGCTCTAGTTAATTTCATACTTAAATTCTTAGAACCAGAGATAAAAGGCAAATTAACCTCTGTTTCTAAAACCGTACTTAGTTCAATCTTAGCCTTTTCTGCAGCCTCTCTTACCCTTTGAACAGCAGTTTTACTATCATTTAAATCAATACCCTCTTTTTTTCTAAAATCATCAATAATAAAATTCATAATAGAATTATCCATATCAGTTCCACCAAGTTGTGTATCTCCGGATGTACTCTTTACTTCAAAGATACCATCCCCAAGTTCCATTATTGTAACATCTAAAGTGCCACCTCCGAGATCAAACACTAAAATTTTTTCTTCTGTGGTCTTTTTATCCAAACCATAAGATAAAGCAGCTGCTGTTGGTTCATTAATAATCCTTACAACGTCCAAACCAGCAATTTTACCAGCATCTTTAGTTGCTTGTCTTTGATTATCATCAAAATATGCTGGTACAGTGATTACTGCTTTATCTATTTTTTCACCTAAAAACTCTTCAGCATCATCTTTGATTTTTTTTAAAATAAAGGCTGATATTTCCTGTGGTGTGAATTCTTTTCCATGGATATTTACTTTATAATTGGTACCTATTTTTCTTTTTATAGCCATTACAGTACCTTCAGTGTTACTAACAGCTTGTCTTCTAGCTGGTTCTCCTACTAATTTTTGACCATCTTTAGTAAAAGCAACAACAGAAGGAAACGCTTTGCCATATAAACTAGCTCCTTCTACACTAGGAATCATGACTGGTCTTCCAGCTTGCAAAACTGATGCAGCACTATTTGAAGTTCCTAAATCTATCCCAATAATTTTTCCCATTTTATTTTTCCTCCATAATTATTTTTTAATTTATAATCATCTAACTTATACACATCTACACTATATGGACTAGAATATTCACAACTCATTATTTTCTCCCTTACCAACTCTTACTTTTGCAGTTCTCAATAATCTATCCTTAAACATATATCCTTTTTGTAATTCCTCAATAATATAATTTTCTTTTCCTTCAATAACTTCTAATACTTCATGTAAATTAGGATCTAACAAACAACCATTTGCAACAATCTCTTTTACACCCTCTTTCTCTAAAATTTCTTTAAAATTATTATAAACCATCTCTAATCCCTGCACCATTTCTCCACTACCAGTTTCCCTAACAATCTTCATTGCTCTATCTAAATCATCAAATAAATCAACTAATTTTCCCATAAACTCACAAACACCATATTCAATATAATATTTTTTTTCTTTTTCACTTCTTTTAATAAAATTTTCAAATTCTGCTTGTAATCTTTTTAAATCGTCTAAATATTCATGTTTTTCTTCACACATACAGTTTTCCTGATTATCTTCTTTTTTTTCACAATTACATGTCATTTTAATCTACCTTTGTTGAGCTTAAATCAACATAAACTATGTAAAATCAAAAACTATATAAATCTATCGATTTTAATAAATCTATGGAAAAGATAACTATAATCTCAATAAGAAAACCATCTGAAAAGAATTTAAATAGAGATTTACAATGGTTTTCAGAATCATTAGGATTATTCAATGAAAGAGATAAAGAGAGATCTTGTTTTAGAATTTTTGTAGAACTAATAAAGGCAACCAGAAGAAAAACTGCTTTATCATCAGATGAGATTGCTGCTAGGGCTAATTTATCTAGAGGAACAATTATACATCATTTAAATAAATTAGTAGACTCTGGTTTAATAATTTCATATCAAAACAGATATTTATTAAGAGTGGATAACTTAGAAGAATTAGTTGGAGAGATACAAAAAGATGTTTTAAGAACATTAAATGATTTAAAACAAATTGCTTTAGATTTGGATGATGAATTGGGTCTTTTAAAAAGAAAAAATAATGAAGAAAAGATACTTGATTTTTAGATTAATTTATCTAAAGGATTCTTAATATTATATAAACTTGAATTAGCAACCTTTGTATAGATTTGTGTAGTTTTTAAA
>JAGVZW010000010.1 GCA_018302235.1 Candidatus Woesearchaeota archaeon | reverse complement strand
CTCCTCGCCCTAAAGGGCGAGGCGTCCTTTAGTTTTACGCATGATGCATCTGTTGATTTTCTATGTATGAAAAAACTTGTTCAAACTCCGCTCCGACAGAACAGCAGAAATATCCTGCATTCCAAAAATGTCCGTTTGGATATCTCAATCTCAAATTTGGGCAGATTTTGAACAGCAGAAAAGATGACAAACCTTTTAGTGCCTTCATGGCTGAACAAACTCCTGAATACTTTATAAGGCATAGTTATTGCAGAAACTCCCCCTGTTTCCATTACCCAAGACGCTTGAACGGGATTTCTAATTCCTGCGATTAAAAGTTTGGTTGCTAAATTCCTATCTTTGAATATTTTACCTGCTCTCCTTAAGGTCTCTTCTCCAGACAAGTAATTATCCAAACTCTTATTTCTTTTAGTCATTTCATCTAGAACTCTTTTATTGGTAAGATATCCGCTCTCTCCTAAATCTCCTATTTCCAAATTTTCAGCAATTATATTATCATATGGCCTTAACATTAAAACTGCATATTTTGCTCCAGCTACAGAAGCAAGATAAGCTTGAACCGGAGTAACTATAGCAGTGGCTAATATTGGAACATTCTTCGAGTTTAATTCTCTGATTGCAGAAAATCCCTCATAAACACTATCTCCTTCTGCTAATGAAGTATTTATGGGAACTTTTATATGCACGTTTCCAAAAGATTTTAAACTTTCATATAATGATCTTGCTTGATTTATTATTTGCTCTTTGAATTGTGTCGCAACTTGAAAAAAGCATGGTTTATCTTCTGTCAACTCTAGTATTCTTTTAGCATAATCAAAAAAGTTTCCTTTGTAAGCTAATTCTGTTAACCCTTTTTGAATTATTATGGGATTTGTGGTTAGACCGCCCAATAGACCAAGATCTTTTACTTTTTTTATCTCTTCTAAATTTGCTGAATCAAGCATAAATTCCATATTGTAACATATAAGATAAAAACTATATAAATCTTTCTTTTGATACCATTTTATAGTTACACTACAAAACCTTAAGATTTTCTAATTCCTTTATCAAATCTTCATAGTTAGTATATTTTATTCCATTAATGCCTAAAGACTTTGCTATTTCCACATTCTTATCGTTATCATCTATAAAAACAGTCTCTTCTGGTTTTATTGACAATTCATTTAAAACTTTCTTAAAAGTATTTTTGTCTCTTTTTATACTGCCAATTTTAAATGAAGTAAATACGTGATGAAAGTCCTTTATTGTTCCTTGCTCTTCGTGAGCTTGATAATGAACAACATTTGTATCCGAGAGACATACAATGGTAAATTTATTTTTTAAATTCTTAATTAATTCATATATCTGCTTATTGTGAGTCTTATATTTTTTATACATCTCTTTGTAAAATTTGATAATATCATTTAAGTCGTTATCTCTATTATTTAATTCCCTAAACATATCAATAGGATGCCTCTTTCCTTCAAGAGCCTCCTTGTAATAGGTTATGGCTTTCTCATTGCCTGCTGATTTAACAAGGGTAGTTATATTAAACTTTTTAACCATCTCATCATTAATTTTCAACCAATCAATTTCAAAACATACTCCTCCCAAATCAAAGATTATTGCTTTTATCATAATAAAATTATTGAAGATTGATTTATAATTCTTTCTAATAAAAAATATTTGCATTTTTGTGTTCCAAGATAATTAACTTATAGGGTTTTGGATTTTTCAATCAACTCCATCCACCTATTAGGAGTTTCAAATTTTAATTCAGGAATAGCCAACTCAGACGGAGTTTTGTAGTTTAATGCCTCGTGCTTTTTTATAAAGTTGTAATATATCTCAATTCCTTTCATTAAACTATAAGCAGAATTAATTGAGCCGTGTAATCCTCTAAAACTATGCGTTCTTTGTCTTATTGAATTATGAACTCTCTCAACCCAAATATTAAAACCTTCACCTTTACTTGCTGTTACAACTTTATGAATTATTTTGTGTTTTCCTAATCTGTTATCATAACCCCAAGTTTTCTTAACTAAATTAGTGTAAGTTGTTAATCCATCTGTTGTAACAATTTTTACTCTATCTTGAGTTTTATCTTTTACTTTATTTAGAACAGATTTTAATTCTTTTTTATTTCTATTCTTTGCATAAGTGGAATTAATAAGAAATCTTGTTTTAACATCAATTCCATTTATTAACCAGTTTTTATCTATTCCTAATTTTGCTTTATGGCTTTTTCTTCTATGAAATTCCATCTCATCAACTTCTATGTAAGAGCCAGATTGAACTTGAAGTTTATCTGTATAATCAGAAATTTTAAGAGAGTATTTTCTAATCCACCTTAAAATTGTGCTATGGTTAGAATTATGTGGGAAGAACGCCTTAAAATGTTCTTGAACTCCACGAGTAGATAAACCCCTAAAGAACAAATCTAAAGCACAGGTTATTTTCTGTGGGGTGTTTCTCATTCTTGCGAAGGGGTCTGTGATAAATCTATTTGAGCAACATTTACATTTATATCGTTGGACTTTTCCCCTATTATTTGTCTTTCGTTTGCCGTCTTTCTTAATTTCCTTACTCTTGCACTTCGGACAGATTATTTCTTTGTTTTTCATAATATATTTAGGTATCTAACCTTTATATACTTTTCGGTATCTAAAATATATCTATATAGTAATAAAATTAGGAACCGAAAGATTTATAAGTAATAGGTATCTAATAACTCTATGAAACTTCAAAGTCAGGTGAGCAGAAAAGTAGGAGATACGGAATATATTAAATCTTGGGTAGTTATTCCTAATAAAATTCTTGAATTGCTTAAATGGAAATCAGGACAAGAATTAGATGGAGAAGTAAAAGACGGGAAATTAATAATTAAAAAGAAAAATTAAATTTTTTTGGTGCTTTCAGCACCCGTTAATGCACCAGAGAAATCCTTTGGTAAATCTTAAATAGTCTACCCTTTCGGAAGGATTATGGATAGATCGGAATTTAAGAGATATTATCAGGATGAGAGAGTTGTTAAGTACTATAAATCTGAAGAATATTTTGAGAATTTAGTTTTAAGATTACAAGCAGAATTTTTAAATAATTTAATCTTAAAAAGAAACTCTGATTTGGTTTTGGATTTAGCTTGTGGTTTAGGGAGAGTTGAGCAAGATTTGTTTGGTTTTAGGCAGGGGGTTGCTTTAGATTCTAGTCAAGAGATGTTAAGTGTAGCAAGACAGTTGCTTGGTAAGAAATGGATTGTTGTTGAAGGAGATGTTTTTAATTTAAACTTTCAAGAGGAATTTTTTGATTTAGCTTATTCTTTTGATTTTATAGATAGATTTGATATTTCTGATAGGTTTTTAATTTATAAACAAATTTTTAAAGTTTTAAAGAAAAACGGATTATTTGTTTTTGATATTTTAGATAAAGAGATTAAAGATATAATTGAGAATGAAATTAATAGAAATGGTTTTAATATTTTAAAAATTCAAAGTTATATTAAGTATAATTCTTTTAAATATTTTTTTAAGTTGCTTCCTGAAACAAGAGCAATGAGAGTGGCATATAAACTTGAAAAACAGAATGGTATTGGAAAACCATTCGGCTGGTTATTTCTATGTGAAAGGTTATAATTCAATGTATAGGTTCTTTTTTAATAATTATTAAAATTAGAAAGGAAATATTTTGCTTATGAAAATTGGTGTGATAGGCGGATCTGGTGTTGATGATCCCAAAATATTTGATTCTCTTGAAACTATAAAAATGCATACGCCTTATGGGATGACTTCTGGTTTTTTAAATATTGGAAAAATTAATGAAAGAGATATTGTTACTATTTCTCGACATGGTGATAAACATAGTTACAATCCATCTAATGTAAATTATAGGGCAAATTTGTGGGCTTTAAAGGAATTAGGTGTTACACATGTTATTGCTGCATCTGCTGTTGGTTCTTTAAGAGATGATATGAGGCCAGGAGATTTTGTTTTTGTTGATCAGTTTATTGATAGAACTACCAAAAGAGAACAAAGTTTCTATTATGGTAGAGAGGTTTGTCATATATCTATGGCTGAACCTTTTTGTTCTAAACTAAGAATGATATTGAAAGCATCAGCTTCTTCTTTGGGATTGAGATTTCATGGAAAAGGAACTATTGTAGTTATTGAAGGTCCAAGATTTTCTACTAAAGCTGAAAGTAATTTGTTTCGTTCATGGGGTTGTGATGTTATTGGAATGACTTTAGTTCCAGAATGTGTTTTAGCTAGAGAATTAGGGTTATGTTATGTATCAGCGTGTATGATTACTGATTATGATTGCTGGAAAGATAATATTGTTAATGTTGAAGAAATATTTTTTACTATGAAAAAAAATGCTTCTAATGTTAACAAATTGATTTTAGATGTTATTTCAAGAATTGATTATCTAGAATGTGAATGTAGAACAGCTATTAAGAATTCGATAATGTGAACAAAATGAGATATGAAGAAAAAATAAGAACAATTTCAAATTATCCTAAACCAGGAATTATGTTTAAAGATATAACTCCTTTAATTTTAGATGGTTATCTATTACGTAAGGCCGTTCGTGAAATGACTGATAAGTTTAGAAATAGAAGAATTGATAAGGTAGTTGGCGCTGAATCAAGAGGTTTTATTTTTGGAGCCTTAGTTGCTTATGAATTAGGTGTTGGTTTTGTCCCTGTTCGTAAAAAAGGTAAGTTACCTTATGAAGTTATTTCAGGTTCTTATGAAAAAGAATATGGTTTAGATTATATTGAGATGCATAAGGATGCTATTTCAAAGGGAGATAATGTTTTGATAGTAGATGATTTAATTGCAACTGGTGGAACTGTTGAAGCTATGATTAAAATGATCGAATCTTTAGGTGGAAAGATTGAAGGGATGTGTTTTTTAATAGAATTAGATTTTTTGAATCCTAGAGAAAAATTTAAGGGTTATGATATACATAGTTTAATACATTATGATAAAGAGTGATATTGTTATTTCTTAGTTTTAGATAAATATTTAGATTTTCTTCAGTTTTCTCATTTCTTGATTTTGTTTCTATATCTATAATTCTTTGTTGAATTTTTGTATTTAAATCTATTGAGAGTATTTTTTGTAATAAAAAGATTTATATATCAATTGATATATTAAATGTTATGCAAAAACAAATTAACTCTTTAGCGAGATCTCCTACATTAAGTACAGTATTAATGATAGAAAGGACTATAGAGGAACATAGCGGTGAATATAATCGTACTGAATTATGGAACAATTTACCAAAAAAAGTAATGTGGCAGACCTTTTTAGTTGTTTTAGATTATCTTCAAACGATAAATAAAATTGCATTTGATCGAGAAGATAAAATAGCATACATATGGAATCCAAATTTGACTCAAAAACTTAGATTAAGAAAGGAGGTCAAGGTATGATAAAACCTTCTAAAGTTTTTTTTATTTCGGATGATCTAGAGAAGGATTTTAATGAATTAAAAGAAGACGATCCGATTAAGAAATACATTATTCGAGCAATATCTGATTTAAGAGAAAATGCTTTTGCTGGGATACAACTTCCTAAGAAATTAATCCCAAGAGAATATATACAAAAATATCAAGTTAATAATTTATGGAAGTATGATTTACCTCGTGGATGGAGATTAATTTATACTGTAACTACAGATAATGAAGTTGAATTAATTTCTGCCATACTTGAATGGTTTGATCATAAAACTTATGAAAGAAGGTTTAATTATTGAAATGATTAAAGAATCTAAATTTAAAATTTATGTTAAAACCAATAAAAATCAGAACAAATTAATGGGATTCGATCAAGAAAAACAAGCTTATGTTTTAGAGATAAATGCTAAACCTATTGAAAACGAAGCAAACAAAGAGATTGTTAGATTTTTATCTAAACTATTGAAGAGGAAGGTTGTAATTAAATCTGGTTTAAAATCTAAGATTAAATATATTCAAGTTTTATAATCTTTTTTGAAAGTTTAGGATATGATCTGTTGAGCATTCTTCTATTTTTTTATTTTCTGCATTTACTTTTAGTTTTAAGATAAAAAAATCAGTAGAAATAATTGAAGCATTCCAGTAATTATCTTGTAAGATTAGGATATATTTTTGTGGTCTAAACTTATAGAATTCTAATTTTTCTTTTATTAAACTTAATAATTCTTTATAATCTAAATTAAATTTATCTAAGTTAAGTTCTTCTATTTTATTTTTACATTCAACTTCTTCATTTTCTTTTACTAGTTTTATTTCATTTTGTGAGATATTATAAGAATTAACCCTTTTTTTATTATAGAAATCTAATTGCCAGAAATTGTTTTCTAATTCTAATTGATCTAATAATGAGAAAGCTAGATATAAAAATCCCTTTTCTTTTTTAAATTCTTCAGATTCTTTTAATTTTTGATAAGCTTCTTTTATCTCTAACACTATTATTTTAGATAATTTACTAATTATATGTCTTTGTATTCGGGCTCTGGTGCAATCCTGAAATTGATATTTTAATCGGTGTACCTGTTACTTATGAATCAGCTATTAAAAAATGTGAGTCTAGGTCTTATGGTTCAATTCAAATTTCTATTTTATCTCTTGATGATCTTTTGCTTTGTAAGAAAGTGGCTGGAAGGTCTCAGGATTTATCTGATATGAAAGCTTTGGAATTAATAAGATATAGAAGGTGGCAAGATGAATGACTTTGGATTGACTTCTGAGGAAATAGAAAGAATAGATGCATTTTCTAAATTAACTATCGAAGAAAAAATAAGATGGCTGGATGATACTTATAAGTTTGTAATGGAGACCATGGGAGAAGAAGGAAGAAAAGCATTTTATTATTTAAGGCATAAAGATGAATATTCTATCTAATAGATCATTACTTTACTATTCAAAACTAAGGGTTTAATATCTCTTTTTTAATAGTTATGTAGAGGTTTAAAAATGAATGATGTAGAATTTTATATGTTAGCAAGCAAAGAAGCATTAGCTGAAAGTTGGTTATCTGAAGAGGATGAGGAAGCATGGAAGGATTTGTAAATTCAGAATAAATTAATAGAAATATTTTCTAGATAATTATTCCATATATTTTTCTTTTAATAATTTAATTAGTTTTAGATCATAAGGGTAATTAAAGTTTTGTTTTTCCCAACGTTTTTTTGCTATAGAACTAAATATTTTTATTCCAGGTCTAAATAATGGTCTGTACCAATTTGGTCTTTTTCCCAATGTTTTTAAAATACCAGTTAATCTTATATTTTCTAATAATTTTTTGTTTTGAATATACACTAGATTAGAACATTCTTCTCTGAAATTTTTTGTCCAGTTTTCTAAATTATTTGGTGGATTAAAGCCATGTTCAATAGCTAAATCATAAGCTTCAGTTCCAGGATATGGTGTAAATATGTTTAAAATATGATATGAATTTGGATAGATTTCTTCTATTTTGTTGATTGTTGAAATTGTATCATTAATATCTTCCTGCGTTTCTGTTGGGTAGCCTAACATCCAATGATAAGATGTAGATATATTATACTTTTTTGCTATTCTAGCCGCATCTATATAATGTTGGGATATTGTATCTTTTTTCATTAGTTTTAAAATTCTTTCTGAGCCAGATTCTGCTCCAATATTACAATATTTATAACCTACGCTAGTTATTTCTTTTGTAAATTCTTCAGTGAAATAATGCGCTCTTATTGGTGCTGACCATGTAAAATCTAATTTTTCTTGTTTAATTAAATTACAGATTTCTTTTGTTCTGTTTTTATCTACTAAAAAATTATCATCTTCAAATTTTATTGTTTCTACTTTCAAATCTAATAAAAATTTTATTTCTTCTAAAACCTTTTCTGGCGAAAATCCTCTAAAATACCTTGCTCCAAAAAATGTTTGATTATAACAAAATGAACATCTAAAATAACATCCACGAGAGGTTATAGTTGATATTGATTTCTTTTTTTCAAAATTATGAATATAATCTTTTGGGTTAACTAAATCCCATCTTAAATTTATTTTATCTATGTTTTCTATTAATTCTCTTTTTTCATTTAAAATAATTTTATTACTCTCTTTGTATCCTATTCCTTTTATATTTTTTAATGATAAACCTTTGTCTATGGCTTGAATTAATTCTAAAAATGTTTCTTCTCCTTCACCATAAACAATTATATCTACATATTTATTTTTTAATGTTTGTTCTGGTAATAGGGTTGCATGAACTCCACCCCATATTATCTTAATATTAGAATTAATTTCTCTAGTTAATTTTGCTGCTTTTAAACCATTGTTTATCTGTGGACCAGATTGTGCACTAATACCTAAAATATCAGTATTTTTTAATTCTTTTTTTAATAATTCTTCAGTGTTTTGTTCTAATCTTTCATCAAATATTTTTATCTTATAACCATTTTCTGTTAATAAATGAGAAATCATCATTAAACCAAATGGGGCTTGAGTGGGTTTATGAAATTCTGTTAACCAATGCTTTGGAAAAAATAAAAGAATGTTTAGCATGTTTTATTTTTAATTATCTCTAAAATTTCTTTTATAAATTTTTCTTTTGTATATTCTTGTATCTTGTTATCTCTAGTTCTTATTGCCAAATTGTTTGTTTCAATCTCTTTATCCCCAACAATTATTATAAATGGTATATATTGTTGTTGATTGTCTCTTACTTTTTTAGGTATAGATTCTACTCTTTCGTCTAATTCTGTTCTTATATTATGCCTTTCTAGTTCTTTTTTTAGTTGATTAGCATATTTTTTATGTTTATCTGAAACTGTTAAAATAACAACCTGTGTTGGAGATAGCCATACAGGAAATTTGCCTGCGTAGTGTTCTATTATTATTCCCATAAATCTTTCAATAGCTCCATATACTACTCTATGAATCATTACAGGTCTATGTTTTTTTCCATCTGGACCTTCATAATATAAATCAAATCTTTCCGGAAGATTCATATCTAATTGTAAGACCCTTTATTGCAGTATTCCATGCCTGTTCTGTTCCTATTGATTTTTTAGGTCTTGTTGATAATTCTAAATGATAACTAAGATTGAATGTGCTATAGAATTTGTCTATTAGATTTAAAACATTAATAATTTCATCTTTTATTTGTATTTCTGTCATAAATATATGAGCATCATCTTGATGAAATGCCCTTACCCTAAATAAACCAGATAAAACACCACTTAATTCATGCCTGTGAACTAATCCAATCTCTCCAACCCTTAATGGAAATTCTTTATAGGAGTGTATTTTTTCTTTATATACTAACATTCCACCTGGGCAATTCATTGGTTTTATTGCAAAATCTTCTTTTTCTATTTTCAGAGTATACATATTTTCTCTGTAATTCTCCCAATGTCCAGATGTTTCCCAAAGTTGTTTGTTAAGGAGTATGGGTGTTTTTATTTCTAAATAATTTGCTTTTTTGTGTTCTTCTCTCCAAAATTTTAATAATTCTTCCCAGATAATTAATCCTTTATTATGAAAGAATGGAAAGCCTGGGGCTTCTTCGTGGAATGAAAATAGATCTAATTTTTTTCCTAGTACCCTATGATCTCGTTTTTTGGCTTCTTCTATTAGATTTAAATAATTTTTTAATTCTTCTTTTGTTTCAAAAGCAATGCCATATATTCTAGTAAGCATTTTATTCTTAGAATCTCCTTTCCAATATGCTCCTGCTAATTTTAATAATTTAAAATATTTAATCTCTTTAGTAGATTCTAAATGTGGACCCTTACATAGATCTACAAAAGAGCCCAATGAATAGATAATAATCTTTTCATTCCTTAATTCTTCAATTAATTCTAATTTATAGGGCTGTTTTTTAAAAATTTCTTTTGCTCTCTTGTAATTAATCTCTTCTTTTTCAAATTTAAGATTTTGTTTAGCTAAAATGTACATTTCTTCTTCTATTTTTTTAAAATCTTCCTCATGTAATATTATATCAATATCATAATAAAAACCATCCTCAATAGCTGGGCCTATTCCAAATTTTGCATCATGATATATTTTATTTATAGCTGCAGCCATTAAATGTGCTGTTGAATGTCTTAAGGTCTCTAAAGCCATATTTACTTGGTTTTTTATATATTATTTAAACTTATGCTTAAAAAATGAGATAAATTTTATAAATTCTTAATTTTTTTAGTTATCATGAAAAAATGGGTGTTATTGGTTTTTGTATTGTTTTTAATAGAAGTTGTTGCTGATGAATTAGAAACTATAGAAATTGAAGGAAATTATAATTATGGTGATATATTAATTATAAAGGGCGATTACATTAGTGGGATTGATAAAAGAGAAGATATTAATATTTATTTGATATGTCAAGATAAAGGGGTAAGTGTTGGTTTTTTTAAACTGAATTTAAAGGAAAATGCAAATACAGAATTTGAGCAAACAATTAAAATACCTTCTCAGATTGAAGGCCCTTGTAATGTTGTTTTAAAAGGAACAAGTATTGAAAAAGAGATTGGTAATATTGTAATTTCTAGAGAATTGGATGGTAATGTTGTTCTAAACAAAGAGGTTTTTCAATTAGGTGAGGGATTGATTGTAAGTGGGATTATTAAGGGTTTTAATACTGAAAATATTACTGGCTTAGGAAAGATTTATTTTATTAAAAATAATGATGTGCTTTTTATAGATCATTTTAATGTGAATAATGGTAATGTTTATTATGAATTATTACTAAAAAACTTGGCTGCTGGGAAATATGATTTGGATATTGAAATTAATGATTTATTTGGGAATAAATTGGCTTTGAATGGGGATATAGGGTTTACGGTCAGTGATTCTCTAAACTTAAATGTTGTTACGGATAAAAAAGATTACTTACCTGGTGAATTATTAAATATAAAGGGAAATCTAGCTGATAATTTTAATTTAGAAGATGGAAGGGTTTTATTGAGATTTACAGATGATGCACAATTTGAATATGAAATGAATAATAATAATTTTGAATTTAGTTATAAATTAATTAAGAATATAAAATCTGGTTTACACACATTTAAGGTTATTGTAGAGGATATAAATGGAAATTATGCTGAACAAGAACTAAGTTTAAATATTCTGCCCATTAGTACGAGATTAGATCTTTTACTTGATAGCGTAGAATTGATATCTGGTCAAAGTTCAGGTATAATTCTTGAGCTATTTGATCAAGCAGATGATAAAATAAATAAGCAATTATTGGTTAAAACTGATTGTGAAGATTATAAACAAGAGATTTTAATATGGACAAATAAACAAGAATTTATAGAGATACCATATTATGTTAAACCTGGTGTTTGTAAAATAAATGTTCAAGAAGATATATTATTTATTGAAAAAGAATTTAATATTTTAGAGAATAAACAGGTTGATTTTAATGTGAATGGTGAATTTCTTGTTGTTTCTAATATTGGTAATATAAAATATAATGATGATGTTATAATAAAAAGCAAGAATGATACTATTGAGAGAAAAATCAGTTTGGGTGTAAATGAAACTAAAGATATTCCCTTATATAATCTATTAGAAAAGGGGAAATATCAAATTTTTGTAAATGATAAACCATTTGAAGTTGAAATTAAAACTGATAAAAATCTTTTTGGAAGTGTGTTTAGTGCAATAACTGGGTATGCTGTTTCTTCAGATTCTGGAGGACAAGACATATTTTATATTCTAATTGGAATAATGATTTTGGTCTGTTTAGCTTATTTACTAAGACCTAAGAAAAAAATAACTAAAGAAAAAAATGAAAAATATATAGATTTGGCAGTTGCAGAAAAAAGGAATGATTATGTAGAAAGGGTGTATAGCTCTAAAGAACCTACTGTTAAAAAGAAAGAAAAATATGGGGTAGCAACAGAAGAAGATAGGAAGGATTTTAGAGAAAGAATTATTAAACAAATAAGAGATCAAGAGATGAAGGATAAGCGAATGGTAAACTATAATAATCAAGAAGGTATGTTTAATTTGTTTAATTAATTTTATAAATTAACTATGCAATTTAGAGATATGAAAAATTTTTTTGAACCTAAAAAGATTGTTATTATAGGTGTTAGTGAAAACAAGAAAAAGGTTGGTTATGTCTTAGCTAAAAAATTTAAAAATAATAATTATGTTTTTTTTGTTAATAATAAAAGAAAAAATATATTGGGAAAAAAATGCTATAAAGATTTAAGTGAAATTAATGATAAAATAGATTTAATTATTATTGCTATACCTCCGGTATTTGTAAATGATATATTAAAGGAGGCAGAATATAATGGAATAAAAAATGCTATTATAATAACTGCTGGAGTAAAACTAGAGCTATATAATAATTTGAGAATACTTGGACCGAATTGTTTTGGTATTGTAAATACTATGAATAATTTTGATTGTACTTTTGCTAAGGATTTTCCAATTAAAGGTAAAATTGATTTTATCTCTCAAAGTGGTGCGTTATGGAGTTCTATTGCATCTTATTCTTTAGAAGAAAATATTGGGTTTTCTAAATTTGTTAGTTTGGGTGATATGTTTGATATAGATTTTAATGATATTTTAGAATATTCTATTAAAGATAAAATGAGCAGTGTTATTTTATTGTATATTGAGGGTTTAAAAGATGGTACAAGATTATTAAACTTAATTGAAAATAGTAAAAAACCTATTGTTGTTTTAAAGGGTGGAAAAACACAAAGTGGAGCAAAGGCAACATTATCCCATACAGGAAGTCTAGCTGGAAGTTATGATATTTATAAAAGTACAATCATGCAGTTTGGTGGGTATTTTGCTGAATCTTTATTTGAAGCAATAGATTCTGCTAAATTTCTTTCTTTACAAAAAGGTTTAATAGGCAAAAGAATAGTTATTGTTACAAACGCTGGGGGGCCTGGTGTATTATTAAGTGATATTCTAGAGGGTTTTGGTTATGTTATAGTAAAGTTACCTAAAAATTTTAATTTGCCTGGAAGATGGAGTAAAAATAATCCTATTGATATTATAGGTGATGCTGATCATTTAAAATATGAAGAGGTTTTAAGAAGATTACCTGATGATATTTTTGATATTTTGCTGGTTGTTTTAACTCCTCAAGAAATGATTGACGAATATAAGGTTGCAAAAATAGTTATAAATTATTTCAAAAGGAATAAGAAAGCTGTTATTTGTTGTTTTATGGGCAAAAAATCTATTGATAAAGCAGCTGAATTCTTGGAAAAAAATAATATTATGTGTTTTAGAAGTATAGAACGGATCTGTGGGATTTTAAAGGTGCTTAAACCAAAATGATTTTTAGAAGAATAAAAATATTTATATAGTTTTTACGGTTATCATAAATATGACAAAAGAGGTATTTTCTTTTATAGAGGGACTAAATGAAGCTTACGTAATATATGACTTTAATTATAATTTAATAGCTTCTAGTGTAGGTGCAAAAAAATATATGAATGTGGACTTTTTAGAAAAAATAGAGTCTGATAATAAAAAATATGTTAAAAATAATTTATTTATTATTGTTTTTAAAATAAATATCAATAATATTGGTTATTTTTGTTACTTTATACAGGAATTAAAGGAGATAAAAGAAACAATAAAAGATTATAAAGAAACAATAAAAGAGACTAAAAGAACATTTAATGAGATCAGAGAAAGAATATTAATTTCTTTATATTCTAAAAAAAAATCAATAAATGAGATTTCTATTAATACTGGTGTAAATTGGAAAAGTGTTGAAAAGCATTTGACTTTTTTAGTAGGTAAGGGATTAGTTGAAGAGGTTTGTAGTACTGAATATATTAGGATCTTTGATTTAACAAAAATTGGTTGTGAAGGGGTTAAATTAATAGAGAAAAGAGAATTAGAACGATTTGTTAAAAAAGAGGATCAATGTTTGATGGAAAACTATATAAACAAAGAAATATAAAAATTAAAAAAGTAGTAAATTTTTCAAATAAAGAAAGAGATGATGTAATACGGAAATTGAAAGGGGTGTATTGTTTTGGTAAAAAAGGCTAAAATTATAGGAATAATTTCTATTAAGGGCGGTGTTGGTAAAACAACTGCTGTGGTTAATTTGGGTGTGTCTTTAGCAAATACCTATGGCAAAAAGGTATTATTAGTGGATGGAAACCTTTCGAATGCTAATCTTGGCTTACAAATAGGTGTTGTAAACCCTAATGTTACGTTGCATCATGTGCTAAATAATAAGGCCTCTATAAGTGAAGCGATTTATGAACATGAATATGGTTTCTCTATTATACCCTCTTCACTTCTTTTAGAGGAAACAAACCCCATGAAGCTAAAAAACCATTTGATAGAATTAAGACGATATTTTGATGTAATATTAATTGATTCTTCCCCTACAGTAAATCGAGAATTAGAGGCTGTAATGACAGTGAGTGATGAATTATTTGTTATTACAAATCCTGATTATCAAACCCTGTTGATGACTGTTAGGGCTGTTAAAATGGCGAAGAAAAAGAATGTTCATATTACTGGTATAATTTTAAATAAACAAAAAGGAAAGAATTATGAGATAAGTATTAAAGATATAGAGAATTATACTAATACGCCTGTTATTGGCATAATTAAAGACAATTTAAGCGTACATGAAGCTCTAGCTAATATGAAACCTATTGTATTATATAACAAAAATAATAGTGTTTCTCTAGAGTATGGTAGATTAGCTGCTGCTTTAGTTGGTGAGAAATTCAAAGAACCTAGTGTTTTTATTAAAATGTTAAATTATTTAAAGGAAGATTTTGATAATTTTAAATCTCATAAATTTAAAGAGGCTGGTTTTAAATATTATTAAAACGAAATCTAATGTTTTAATTTGGTACAATAAAAAGAGATTTCATAGAGGGATAAATACATTCTATTCTGAATTATATGGGTGTCAAGTAATAGCTAAAGCTTTTATATTTAGTTATTCTAATCCTTTTGTGAGAGAATTTATTTTAAGAGCATTAAAAGGAAAAACTTTAGAGCTGAATTTAAATAATTTGATTGAAGGCAGAATAGATTTAGTTTGTAGATGTATCTCTAATTCTTTGTTTGTTTCTAATAATGTTCGTAGGGATGTTGTAATACATATTGTTTTAGAAGGGAGTGGTGATCCTCCAAGAACTGTCAGTTTTTTTGGAGAAACAATAAAAAGGTTAGGTTTGGATGAAAAAAGTATTGCTATTATTTTGAAGAATGCCTTATATATTGGAAAAGGCTTAAAGTTAGGTGAAGAAAGAGATGTTCAAGATGGTGTAAAAATTTCTAAGAAAAGCTTTGAGGCTTTAATCAGGGAGAGAAAAAATATTTATTATTTACACACTAAAGGAAAAGATCTTCGGGAAGTTAAATTTTCTAAGGATTATGTATTTGTTTTTGGAGATTATATTGGAATGCCTAGAAAAACTGAAAGCCTTTTAGATAGATTAGGCGCTAAAAGGATTAGTTTGGGAGAAAAGATGTATTTTGCTTCTCATTGTATCACCATTGTTAATTATGAATTAGATAGATTAATTACTGTTCAATAGTTACAAATAGAAAGATTTATAAAGAGTATATTAATATATTTGATTATGAAAACATATAGATTTTTGAAGGATTTAATAATATCTTATGCTGGATGGCTAACTTATTTTAGCTATTTAGATGACTTAGTTATGAATTTTTCTGAGAGAATTAGAGATGAAGAGCATCTCTCTGAAATGTGTTTAGAGGAGAGTAGAAGGTTGGGTTTACGAGAATTAATTTTAACAAGATTTACTGAAGATGATAGTCAGGTAAGCTTAACTAAGAGTGGGCTGTGTCGGGTTCATATTAATTATGGGCAAGCTCACAGATCTGTTCTTAGGCATGAGTTAAAACATGTAAAAAATAGAGCTTTCGGCAGTGAATTTAAATATTTTTTCGAAGAAGAACCAAGAGCAATATTGTATGAAACTTTTGGTTTAGACCTTTAGTTAACGTTAAGTTTTTATAATAATCTCTTTTCTAATTTTATATGAATATTAATAAGATTAAAGAAGATTTTAATATTTTAAATAAAAAAATAAATGGAAAACCTTATGTTTATTTAGACTCGGCTTGTATGTCTTTGAAACCTATATTGGTTGTTAATAAAATTATTGAATATTATGCTAATTACCCTACTTGTGGTGGAAGGAGCAATTATAAATTGGCTAAGGATGTTACTTGGAATGTAGAAGAAACTAGAAGACTAGTTAAAAAATTTATTAATGCAAAATATGAAGAAGAGATTATTTTTAATAGAAATACTACAGAGGGAATTAATTTAATAGCTAAAAATTTTGATAATGTTTTAATAACTGATAGAGAACACAATAGTAACTTAATTCCATGGAAAAATAAAATTATTGTTAACAGCAAAAAGGATTTTACTTTTGATTTTGAAGCTTTTCAATCTAAGGTTAAAGGAGTTAAGTTGGTTAGTTTTGTTTGGACAAGTAATTTAGATGGGTATTCTTTACCTGTAAAAGAAATTATTAAGATTGCACATGAAAATGATAGTTTAGTGATGTTAGATGCTGCTCAAGCTGTTCCGCATCGAGAAGTAAATGTAAATGGATTAGATGTAGATTTTTTAGTATTTTCTGGACATAAGATGTTGGGGCCTACCGGTACTGGAATATTATATGGAAAAAAGGATTTATTAAATAAAATGAAACCTTTAATTTTAGGCGGGGGAACAGTCTATGATTCTACCTATGCTTCATATAAACTGGAAGATATTCCTAAGCGATTTGAGGCTGGTCTGCAGGATTATTCTGGAATAATTGGGCTTTCTGAAGCAATTAGGTATTTGGGTAAGTATTTAGATGATCTTGAATCTCATGAAAAAAAATTAATTAAATATTTATATGATAATTTAGATGTTGAACATGTAGGCGTTAATAATTATGCATTAAATTCAAGTATTTTTAATTTTAATTTAAAAAATAGAGATAGCCATGAAGTTGCTATAATGTTAGATCAAATGGAAAATATTTGTGTAAGATCAGGTGCACATTGTGTTCATAGCTGGTTCAATAAACACAATATTAAAGGAAGTGTTAGGGCTTCTGTTTATTTATATAATGATTTAAATGATGTGAAAATACTTATTGAATGTATAGATAAGTTGAAAAAATTAGGTTAAAAATATTGATAACCAAACCAAGATCTTATTATGTTTCCCAAGGCTACTGCTCTTTGGATTAATTTTCCTTTAATTGTTTTATCTTTTGATAGTTCTAATCCTGTTATTTCTTCTGCTGCACTAATAAAAATTTCTCCTTTCCAAGTTTTACTTTTTAACTCTATATTTTCGTAATTTTGTTGGATTTTGAGTTTTATTTCTTCTTGACTGTTTAAGGGCATGGTTTCTTGAATCAGTTTTAATGTTGTTTTTAATTCTATATCGTATTCTTCTACAGGTTCAATGATCGTTAAATCATTAATATCCAGTTTTAAATATATTCTTTCCCCTGTGTCTGTTGTAATAATTCTTCCAGTTACAGGTAATATTCTTTTTGCGTATTCTGGTATTTGAATTTGATTTTTGTTTATTGCATCTTTCATTGTTTCCTCTAATGATGCTGTTACTGGAATAATGGATAGCAAAAAAATTAGTATTATTGTGATTTTCATATATTTTTAATTTAAACAAAACTTATAAATTTTTTTATTATAGCAGAAGCTAATGGTTAGAGAAGATAGGTTACAAAAGTATTTTAGCATAACATCCAAGGCATTAAAAAAAATAAAAATAATTGATGAGAATTTTGAAATAAATTCTAAAAAAACAGCTGAGGATTTTTTAGATATGGCACAAAGATACTTTGATGATGCTAGACATTTTTATGAAAAGGGAGATAAAGATACTGCTTTTGCAGCCTTAAATTATGCTCATGGCTGGTTAGATGCTGGTGTTAGGTTGGGTATTTTTGATGTTGATAATGATGATCAGTTGTTTGTTTTGAAATAAATTTTATAAACTGTTTCTATATTTTACATCTTGGAGGTGTATTAAATGGGATGTAAAATCTGTCATTTTGAAATACCAGTAGATAATGTTGAAAAAGCTAAGACTTTTTATGAAAAACTTTTTGGTTGGAAAATTGAAAGAATGCCTATGGGTGATGAAAAAGAGTATTTTTTTATAGATACTGGCGATGATTTAAAGGGTGGTCTAATGAAGAAGATTATGCCTGAACATGTTCCAGTAAATTATATTTTGGTGCCAAATGTTGATGAATATGCTAATAAGTGTCAAAGTTTAGGTGGTAAGGTTGTTATGGGGAAGACTGCAGTGCCTACTATGGGTTATTTTGTTGTTTGTCTGGATCCAAGTGGAAACTGTATTGGTTTATGGGAGGCAGATAATCGGGCTTGTTAAAGCCAAAATCTTTCTTTGATTATATTATAGTAAATGGCATAATTTGTGTTTATGCCATTTAATTATATATCAGTTAATTTTAAATAATTTTTCTTTTTTATTACTTTATGGTTAACATAGAAGATGATGGTATTCCAATATATGTTGAAGACATAGATCCAGATTTTCATACTGATATAAACTCTGTTTGGATGGCTATAGAAGAACAAAATAATGATTTAGATAACTTTTCTACAGAAATAGATCACCTTTTATTATCTTTCCATGAGATTGATAATACCTATTCTAATGAAACAATTAAAAATTTGCCAAGTGATTTAAGCCTTTTATTAATAGAACTGGGTAGAATTTTACATAGTGGTACTTCTGCAAGGCTTATTTATAAAGTAAGAGATTCATATGATGGTATAAATTCTTTTTTAGTTGGATTAGAAAAATATCAAAATATTAAAGGATATGAACCTATAAATGGGAATAAACTATTTTAATAGAATCAATTAAAATTATGTAATATTTCTAAGTAAAATAAGAATATTTATAAAGTATTTTTAAATATAAAAATATGGGGTGATATTTATGGACAAATTCAATATTATAACTATTATTTCTGTTTTGGCAATTGTTTTTCTATTTGTTGTCTATCTTGTTACTAATTCAACTAGTCTTGGATATACAGGAATGCAGAATCTAGAGATGAGCGAACCAGCAGGTATAAACGAACCATTTGGTATTTCCAGTGCATGCGAATACTTGGGATTAGCTGAATTAACCAAGCTCGGGATTGCTGCTGAGTCTAAAGGAATTACTTTGAGTGCTAATGATGTATGTAAAAGATTAGCTACAAAGGGTTATTCTAAATGTTTTGCTGGCGAGTACTCAAATATACAAACCTATTTTAGTAGTAATGATGGTACTTGTATGGGTTCTACTCAAATGATAGGAAGAGATATTTTTATGGAAGAATGTGATATAAGACCTATGGGTGCTGTTTGTAAAACAAATACAAAAACATCATCTGAACCATACCTTGGTGATTTCAATGATGAAAGATATTTGGTTGCTGCTATTTGTTGTAAAAAATAATTTTTTATTTTTATAAAAGAAACCTTTAAAATAGATTATTTATTAATATATTTATGATGGTTGTAATTTCTTTAGGGGGTAGCTTAATAGTTCCTGATAAAATTAATGTTAATTATTTGAGAAAATTTTCTACTTTTGTTAAGAATTTTGTTAACAATGGAAATAAAGTGATTGTTGTTTGTGGTGGGGGCTCTACGGCTAGAAAATATATTAAGGGTGTTAAGAAGAGTAAATATGATTTTGAAAGTTTGGTTGGAATTGAAAGCACGAAATTAAATTCTGCTTTAGTTGCCTCTTATTTTGATAGCTTTAATTTGGTTCCGGATAGTTTATTGGAAGTCAAAGATAATCTATTAAAAAATAATATTGTTTGTGTGGGTGCATTGGGTTTTCAACCTAAAATGACAAGTGATGGTGATGCTGCTCAAATTGCTGATTATTTAAAAGCTAATTTTTTTATTAACATGACAAATGTTAGGGGTTTATATGATAAAGATCCTAAAAGAGTTAAAGATGCTAAATTTATTAATTCTATTTCTTTTAAAGATTTTTTAAAAATGATTTCTAAGGTAAAATATAAACCAGGACAACATTTTGTTTTGGATCAATATGCTGCTAATTTAGTATGTAAGAAAAAGATTAAAACAATAATCTTAAGTAATAATTTAAAAAATTTAGATAATTGCTTGAATGGAATGAGGTTTTTTGGTACTACAATAAAATGATTGTAATTTATGAGATCTGGAACGGAAAAAAATTTATTATAACCGATGAGAATGCATTTAGAGTTGATTATAATTTTACTAGCGGTTTTTTGATGATAAAGGCAATAGAACGACAAATATATGATTATTTAATTAATGAAAGAAAAATTAAAGAAGAGAACTTTTATCTAAATTTTAGATTTTTTGGTGATGATTCTTTAATAGATAATTTTACAAAATCTTTTGGTGTTATCTTTAGCTTTTTTGAAAAAAAAACTAAATTTAAAGAAATCTTTGAATTTACTATTCCACTTAAAAATGGAGAAATAATTAAATATGAAAAATTGAATGTAATAATTTTTGATGAAAAATATTATAACTATACAAATGTTATTTTGGGTATATTGGGCTCTTTATCCTTTTTTAATAGTACTAGATTTAAAATGGGGATAAAATGATAATTATTGTTATAGGAACACCAGGAACAGGCAAAACATACTTAGCAAAAAAATTAGCCAGATATTTAAATTATCAATATATTGATGTGAAAAAATTGTTAAAAAAAAATAATTTACTAATTAATTATGATTTTAAAGCTAAAACTTATGATGTTGATGTTAAAAAAATGAATAAATTATTGATTGCTTTGATTACAAAGAGTAAAAATAATTTATTTATTGATTCGCATCTTGCTCATTATTTGCCTAAAAAATACGTTAACCTTTGTATTGTTTGTAAATGTGATTTGAAAGAATTAAAAAAAAGATTAGTTAAAAGGGGCTATTCTAAGCAGAAGATTAGGGAAAATTTAGATGCTGAGATTTTTGATGTTTGTTACATAGAAGCTGTTGAAAGAAAACATAAGGTAGTTACTTATAAGTGATTACAAACCGAAAGGTTTAAATACTTGTTTTTTAAAAAAAATATATATGAATAGCCAAAATTATGGGTTTATTAAAGTAGGATTATTCTAGATCTATATACTAAAAATGGTTTTAAAAGAAAGCGAAAAATTTCACCTTGAGAATCTTTTGTTACAGGTTAGAATGAGAGAATATATTTTTTATTCAAAAGATAATCTAAATACTGAGAATAATCAAAAAGATAGGTATAATTATTTGAATGGTTTGTTAAATTATGTTTTTTCATTGTTTTAACTATTTCCCAAATCTTCTCTGCCTATTTGAATATTCCTCAAGACAAGATTTAAATGTTTCTTTAGTAAATTCCGGCCAGAATATGTCTTGTAAAAATAGTATTTCTGAATAAACTGAATGCCATGTTAAGAAACCAGATAATCTCTGTTCCGATGGTCTTATAATCAAATCTGGTTCTCCTTGAAAATACATATTTTTTGTTAATAAGTTTTCTGTTATATCTTCTTCTTTATGTTTATTCTTTATTATTTTTTTTACAGCATCTATAATCTCTAATCTTCCGCTGTAACCCATGCAAAAATTAACAATGTATGGTTTATTATTAATTGTTTTTTTTTCTAATTTATTCATAATTTCTTGAATTTCTTTAGGAAACAATTCTTTTTTTCCTAATATTTTTATTTTATATTGATATAATTTTTTGTGGGATATTAATTTTTGAAAATAATTTTTTAGAATATTCATTAATGTATTAACTTCGAGTTTAGATCTTTGAAAGTTTTCTATTGAAAAGACATATAATGTTATTTGCGGAATATTGAATTCTTGTATCCATTCGAATAATTGTTCTACTACCTCTGCACCCTTATTATGGCCTTTCAATTGATCTGAAAGGTGTTTTTTACCATATCTTCTATTTCCATCTAATATTATTCCTATGTGTTTGGGGTACATTTCAAATTTTATGAATATTGGGCAATATTTAAATGTGTTGTGTTCTTAAGTTTTGTATGTACTTTGATGTGGTTTTATTTAATAAAGATGGTGAAGCAATTAAATTAGCTAATAAATTTGGTTTTAACAGATTGATTTTTAAGGAAGAATTTGAAAAATTAAACATTATTTATGGCAATCTAGAAATCAAATCTATTAGATACAATAAAGCAACTATTTTGCTTAATCCACATGATTTATTGAATAAAAAGGATAATTTACATTATAGATATTCTGGATTAAATCATATAATATGTAAACTAGCAAAGGAAAATGATATTTTTATTGGGTTTAGTCTAGATAAAATAAGAGATAGTATAGAATTGGGAAGAGTAATGCAAAATATTAAATTATGCAAAAAATACAAGAATAGTGTATGTTTCTTTACTTTTGCAAAAGATAAATTTAGTTTAAGGGGTATTCATGATATTATGGCCTTTTGTAGGGTTTTGGGTATGGATGGCTTAATGGCAAAAAACTCTTTACTAAATATTAATATATTATTAAATAAAATGATTTAATTAAGTAAACTTTTTAAATATGGTATTTTTAATATTTATTAAATAAAAGAGGTAATAATGAGAAAGAAATATTGTTGCAAAAAACATCCAATAAGATCTTATTTCCATAGGAATGAATATTCTTTTATTTTATTTACTGTGGCTGTATTTTTTATATTAATTGTCTTTGGTTTGGGATATGAAGGATATAACTTAATAACAGGGCATAGTATTGATCTTGCAGGTGTTAGAATAGATCCTTATCTATATGAATTATTTGAAAAAAACGAGGTTGTGGGGGTTGTTGTTATAGGTAATATAGATGAAGAATTAGATGGGGTTGTAATAAAAACTAATTTTGCTGGTGGATTTAGTGCCGATATAACTGAAGATGGACTAAAAAATCTATTAAAAAACAATATTAAAGAGGTATATTATGACTACCCTATTAATTTATTGCTAACAGAATCTAGGGGAATAGTAAAAGCAGATATAACCAATTCAATAACAAAAAATAATGCTTTAATGGATGGTCGTGGTTTTACGGCTTGTGTTATAGATACTGGTGTCAATAATCATCCTTATTTAAATGGAAGAATAATTAAAGAGGCTTGTTTTTGTACTGAACCTGAGGGAATAAATTCTGGTTGTTGTGCTAATGGATTGAATGAGCAATATAGTGGAGTAATTGGTGATTTACATGGACATGGTACACATGTTGCGGGTATTATAGCTGCTAATGGCTCAGTTATTGGAATGGCGCCTGGCGCTAATATAGTTGCTATAAGAATTTTAAATTCTACAGGTGCTGGTGTGAGTAGTGATTTAGTTAAAGCAATACAGTTTTGTGTTTCAAATTCTTCTTTATATAATATTAGTGTAGTAAGTATGAGTTTGGGCTGTGGAATGTATACTGGCTATTGTGATGGTTTAATAAGCTGTGATATAAGTTTAATAGAAAATGAAATTGAAAATGGTGTAAATAAAGGAATAATATTTGTTGCTTCAACAGGCAATTCAGGAAGTAAAACTAGCATTGCTTCACCAGCCTGTTTAAATGATGTAATTGCTGTGTCTTCTACAAATAAAGATGATACAATTTCAAGTTTTAGCAATAGAAATAATATAGTAAGCATTCTTGCTCCTGGTGGTTCTATTACGTCACTAAGTAACACTGGTGGAACTACTGTTTTCTCAGGAACATCACAAGCAGCACCACATGTAAGCGGGGGTATTTTAATACTAAAACAATACAATAGCTCTTTAGATAAGACAACTATTAAGCAAATTTTATTTGATAATGGGGTACAAATTCAAGATTTGGCTTCTGGCTTAACCTTTGCTAGATTGAATATTTATGCTTCCTTATTAAATATAACAGAGAATACTACTGAAGAAAATAATACAATAGATACTACCACGCCCCTATTAATTGTTTATAAACCATTAAATAACGAATACGTAAATAAAACATTTGAACTGGAATATTATGCTACAGATAATAATTTAACTGAGGTTTATTATCTTTTAAATGGAAATAAAACAATTTTAAATGGAAATGCAACGATCACTTTACAAGATTATGGGGTCTATATATTAGATGTTTATGCTAATGATACAAGTGGTAATTATGCTTTTGTCAACAGAACTATACATTATTTAAATGGGAGTATATATGTAAATCTCAATGAGCCGACAAATGGCTATATCTTTTCGGTTTCTAATTTAACATTAAAATGTAATGCTGTAGGATATAATTTATCTAATTTAAGTTTGTATTATGGCATTATAAATCAAACTATGAACTATTATTCAACTACTACAAATACTAATGCAGTATTTACTTTAAATTTAAGTGATAATTTTTACTATTGGAATTGTTTAGCATCAAATTTTGATAATACTAAAAATTTTTCATCTTTAAATCTTACTTTTACAATTGATACCACTAAACCAATTCTTGAATTAAAGGATATTGGCGCTAATAACACAATCTTAGATAGTAATTTTAATCTTGGATATAAAGTAAGTGATGCTAATGTTATTGCAAAATGTATGCTGATGTGTGCTGAAGTAGAAATAATGAGGCAAAATTTAGTTACAAAAGATACATGGAATTATTTTAATGTAACAAATGCTGGTACTTATGAATGTTATATTAAATGTGAAGATGTTGTTGGAAATTTTGGAAATTCTTTAAAATGGAATTTTTTAATAGAATCAGAAAATAGTGATGGGGGCTCTGGGGGAGAAGCAATATCTAATAATCAAGGACAAACTGATGATGGTGAATTTGATCTATTAGATGAGGATAAACAAGAAAATGTAGAAGAAAGTGTTCAAGAAGGCGTACCAGATAAAGAAATAAAGAAATTGGTAGAAAATGTAATAATTGATGGTAAGGATATTAGTGATATAATTATAAAAGAACTAACACAAAATATATATGGTGTTGTTTTACCAACAGATTTGGTCTATAAATATTTTGATTTGGAGGGTACAACTATTAATGGGGATTTAAGATTTACATTCAATGTTGAAAGGGTCTGGTTAGATGGAAATAATCTACAAATTGATGATATCTCATTATGGGCTTATGATAATGAAGAATGGGTTCCTGTTGATACAAAATATTTAGGAGAAGATGGGAATTATTTACAATTTGAATCCAGTTTTAATAAATTCACAACATTTGCTATAAGCACAAAAGAAAATAAATTAAATAATGAATTAAATCTGCATAATAGTGAATTATCACAGAAATGGAAGGTTTTTTTATGGTCTTTTGGTATAATATTAACCATAGGAACTGTTGCTTTAGTTATTTTTAGACATAAGATAAATATCAGATTTTTTAAAAAACCTAATTTTATTGAAAAAAAGGGGCTAGAGGTTAAAAAAGGCGGTATAAAAGGAGATTCAAGCGAAACTATTTTTGATGACTAAAGAAATAAGTTTAAATATTAATTTATTTTTTTAAATATATGAAGTTTTTACCTGTTTTAAAAGAAAAAAAAAGATATATTGTTTTTGAAATTATTGGGGCTAAGATAAATTTTACTGATGCAAAACATAATATATTAAATGCATTAAAGGATTTTATTGGCGAGTATGGTAGTGCTAATGCTGGAATAATTATTCTAGATGAATGGAGAAACGAAAAAGGAATAATTAAAGTTAATATTAAATATGCTGATTTCTTAAAAAGCACATTTCTTAGAATTAGTAACATTAAAAAAGAAAAGGTTATAATAAGGAGTGTTTATACTACGGGTATATTAAAAAAAGCAAAATTATATTTAGGGGGAGATAAAAATGCAACCAACTATGAATCATCAGATTATGGGTTATGATAGAAGTAGTACTATGTTTAGTCCAGATGGGAGGCTACTACAAGTAGAATATGCTAAAAAAGCTGTTAGACAAGGAACAATTTCTGTTGGAGTTGTCTGTAAAGATGGTGTGTTATTAATTGGGGATAAAAGATTATTAGATAAATTAGTTGTATCAAAGAGTATAGAAAAGGTCTTTAAAATAGATGACCATGTTGTTGCTGTTGCTACAGGATATCTAATGGATGGAAGGGTATTAATTGAAAGAGCACAGCTAATGGCACAACAGCATAAAATAACTTATGACACTGAAGTAGATATTTTATCTTTAGTTAAAGAAATCGCAAATATTAAACAGGCATATACCCAATACGGTGGATCAAGGCCTTTTGGTGTTTCTATAATGTTTGGTGGTGTTGATGATGAGGGTCCGCAATTATTTGTTACGGATGTAACTGGAATGTATTTTGAATATAAAGCTACTGCTGTGGGAGAAAACTATCAACAAGTAAAAGAGATTTTAGATAAAGAGTATCAAGATAATATGACAATGGAGGATGGTTTAAAGATGTCTTTAAATGCTTTAAAAACGGTTTTTAGTGGTGATTTTGACATTGATAAACTTGATTGTATATATATACATAAAACTAATGGTATTATGAGATTTAAAAGTGAAAATCTAAAAAAAATAATAAGGAAGTGAAAATATGGTTGATCTAGGGGATTCTGTTATAGCAAGATACAAAGATAAGAATCATATCTTTGAGATTTTAGTTGATTGTGAGAAAGCAATGGCGTATAAAAAGGGTGAAAAGGTAGATATTTCAAGCCTTGTTTTTGTTCAAAATATTTTTGATGATGTAAAAAAGGGGATAAGGAGCTCCGATAATGTTTTGACTCAAATCTTTGGTACTTTAGATTTCTGGAAAATAGCTGACAAAATTGTAAAAAAAGGAGACATACAATTGACAACAGAATATAAAACTAAAATAAGAGAGCAAATTAGAAAGCGGATTATTGATTTACTACACAAAAACTGCATAGATGTTAAAACGGGAAGGCCACACCCCCCACAAAGGATTGAAAATGCTCTAAATGATGTTAAGATAAATATTGATGAAAACAAACCTGCTGAGGTGCAAATCCAAAATATCATTAAACAATTACAAACCATACTTCCTATAAAATTTGAATTAAGACAATTATCTATAAGAATAGGGGCTAAATATGCTGGCAGTTCTTATAATACTATAAAAAAATATGGTAAAATTTTAAAGGAAGAATGGAATAATGATGGAAGCATAGACTTTATTATAGAAATTCCTGCTGGTATGCAAGAAGAATTTGAGATAACTTTAAATAATTTGGCACATGGTCAAATAGAGATGTGTGTAATGGAGAAAAAATAGATGGCAGGTAGACTATTAATAGAAGATAAAGAAGTTGTTATACCTGGTCAAGAATTAGCTGAGGGGATGGATTATTTACCGGGTGGAAACATCATAAGAGAGGGAGAAAAACTAATATCTGTTAAATTGGGTCTAGTTAATGTTAGTAATAGACTTTTAAAGGTTATTCCTCTTGTTGGGGGATATAGTCCTAAAAAAGGGGATATGGTTATTGGAAGAATAAGTTCTATAAGTTCTATGGGCTGGAGGGTTAATTTTGGATGGGCTTATGATGCTGGTTTATCTGTAAGGGATTGTTTTGATAGATTTATAGAAAAAGATGAAGATTTAACTAAATATTATAATTATGGAGATTATATAATAACTTTAATTACCAATATTATGGGTAATAAAATAATTGATATAAGTATGAAAGGTACAGGTTTAAGAAAATTAGGTCCTGGGAGGATATTAAAAATTTGTCCTGCAAAGGTTCCTAGGGTTATTGGTAAACAAGGAAGTATGATTCAAATGATTAAGGAATATACAAATTGTAGGCTATTGGTTGGACAAAATGGCTTTATATGGTTATCAGGGAATAATATTGAAGATGAATTGTTGGCTATTAAAGTAATTAAAAAAATAGAGGATGAAAGTCATATCTCTGGTTTAACAGATAGAATTAAAGAATATTTAGAGGGTGAGGTTGGGATTAAAAATGGGTTATGAAAAGAGATATGATGGAAGAAAATTTGATGAATTAAGACCAATGAGTGCAAGGATTGGTGTTGTTCCAAACTCTTCTGGCAGTGCTATATTTCAAATGGGTAAAACTGTAGCTATAGCTGCTGTATATGCCCCTAAACTATTATTTCCTCAGTTTTTACAAGACGATGAAAAGGGTGTTTTAAGATGTGAATATAATTTGATGTCTTTTTCAGGATCTGGAGAAAGGGTAAGGCCTGGACCTAGCAGGAGGAGCAAAGAGATATCAATGGTTACTGAAAAGGCATTATTACCTGTTTTAAATCTAAAGGAATACTCAAATTGTGCTGTTGATGTTTATATAGAATTAATCCAGACTGATGCTGGTACGAGGTGCGCTGGTATATGCGCAGCATCTTTAGCATTAGCTGATGCTGGAATACCAATGAATGATCTGATTAGTGCGGTGGCAATTGGTAGAATAGAAAATAAAATTGCTTTAGATGTAACAAAAAAAGAAGAAGATTATGAAAATGGAATGGCAGACATTGCTATAGCTTACTCTTTAAGACTAAATAAGATCACATTATTACAATCTGATGGTGATCTTGGTAGAGATGAATTGCAGGATGCTATAAAATTAGCAAAAATAGGATGTGAGAAAATAAGAGATGTACAAATTAAGGCTTTAAAGGCTAAATTCGAGGTAATTAAGGATGAATGACAGTTTCAAAGATCATGCATTAAATCTCTTCAGTACTGGTTTTCATATAGATGGTAGAAAATTAGATGAATACCGAGAAATATCTTATGAAACTGGAATTTCTAATCAATCTGCTGAGGGGTCTGCTAGAGTAAAAATAGGAATGACTGAGGTTGTAGTTGGTATAAAAATGGAGATAGGGGAGCCATTTCCAGATAGATTGGATGAGGGCGGAATTATTGTTAATGCTGAATTAAAACCTTTTTCTTCATGGAAATATGATAGCGGTCCACCTGGAATCAATGCTATAGAATTATCAAGGTTAGTAGATCGGGTAATAAGAGAGGGTAAATATTTAGATTTAAAGAAATTATGTATTGAAGAAGGAAAAAGGGTTTGGATAGTTTTTATAGATATTTACCCAATAAATGATGCTGGTAATCTATTTGATGCTAGTATATTGGCATCTTTACTTGCGTTAAGAGATGCTAAGTTTCCTCATATAAAGAATGATAGAATTGAATATAAGAATTTATCAGATGAATCTCTTCCATTATCAAAAAAAATACCCTTATCATGTACAGTCTTTATTTGTGAAGAAAATATAATTATTGATCCTGATTCAGACGAAGAAAATTTTATAGATGCCAGGTTAACTATAGGTATTACAGAGGATAATGTAATCTGTGCACTACAAAAGGGGGGAATGACACCTTTGACTGCAGAAGAGATTGATAAAATGGTAGATTTGGCTATGAAAAAAACTAAAGAACTAAGAGAAATAATAAAATGAAATTGACAAAATATGAAAAAACTAGATTAATAGGCGCAAGGGCGTTACAAATTTCTATGGGCTGCCCTTTGTTGGTTGATTTAAAAGAAGAAGACTTAGAAAAAATATCTTATAGCCCAATAGAGATTGCTAAATTGGAGTTTCAAAAAGGAATATTACCTATAGCCATAAAAAGACCTCGTGTTGGCGAAGCAACATAATATGTTTGAATTTCTATCAGAACAAGAAAATAGTAATATTAAAGATTTAGATTCTATTGCTAACTATGAAGATTTATTTATAGCGATTAATAAAATGGATCTTTCTTTTGAAAAAAAAGAATTGATTATAAGAAAATTTATGAAAGGAAATTTTTGGAATTTTATAAATACATTGAGTAATAGCTTACCTAGAACTATAGAGGTATGTTTAAAAAAAGAAAATGGATTTAGTGAGTTTATGGTTTTATCTTCAGATGTTAATGATTTAGAAGAATTAAAATTTATAAATAATATGATTTTAAATCTAGTTAAGAAGAAAATTACAAATGTTGGTTTTTTTATTAAAAAAGATAAAAGAAATGAATTTGATGATATTAAAATATTAGATATTTTTAAAGAAATTATAGACATAAATAAAAATTTTATTGATTTTAATATAAAATTGGGCTTAAATATAAATGTTAGATACGATAATGGATATTTGTACTTAAATAAAAGATTAGATAAAAGTGATTATTTAAAGTCCATTATTGATTTAGTTGATTATTACAATATTGGATATATTGAAAATGTTTTTATTGAAAATGATTTTGACATGTATAATTTATTGTTTGAAAAAATTGGTTATAAATGTTTAATTTCAGACAAAAATTGTTTTTTGATAAAATCAAAATTCATTAGTAAACTAGAAATTGAGGAAATGAGAAAAAAATATGTAAATCTTATTTTAGATGTTAATGATTTTTTATTTGATACTAATTTTGCTGTCGGCTTTAATATACCTATGATTAAAATCAATTCTGATAGGAATAACACATACGACTCATTAAAAAAGATTAAAAAAGAAATAAAAATGCATATTAATTCTACAAAAATTTAAGAAACAATAACTTTAAATAGATTCTCTTTCTTTTACCAACCAAATATGGGAAGAATAAAGACAACATTAATTAAGAAAAGGGCTACAGAACTTAAGTTAAAACATCCAACTAACTTTAATAATGACTTTGAATACAATAAACAAGAGGTTATTAAATTTGCTGATATACCCTCAAAAAAATTAAGAAATACAATAGCTGGATATATAACAAAATTAAAAAAACAAGAAGAACTAAAGGAGGATAAAAAATGACAGAAAAAAAAGATAGAACAGATGATCATGTTGTGTTTATAGGTTCAAAACCATTTATGAATTATGTGACTGGTGTTGTTATGCAATTTACTACACAAGGTGCAAAAGAAGTAATTATTAAAGCGAGAGGTAAATTTATTTCAAAAGCCGTGGATATAGCTGAGGTATCAACAAAAAGATTCTTAGATAAAACTGCAGAAATAGTAGAAATAAAAACAGATTCAGAAGAATTTCAAAATAAAGAAGGAAAACAAGTAAGGGTTTCTACCATAGAATTAAAATTAATAAAAAAATAAATTTCTTTTTTCTAAAACCAAAAC
Organism: Candidatus Woesearchaeota archaeon; assembly: GCA_018302235.1. Taxonomy (GTDB): domain Archaea; phylum Nanobdellota; class Nanobdellia; order SCGC-AAA011-G17; family GW2011-AR18; genus DATDVT01. Next base: position 714 of record JAGVZW010000010.1, on the reverse strand, counting down.
TTTTTTAAATAAAATTACACTTAAATATATGTCATAAAATAATATTTATGAAAAGGGGGTGTGAAATAACATGGTTGCTAAAAAGAAAAAAGCATCTAAGAAAAAAAGAAGATAAATTTTTATTTTTTTATAATAAAAAACATTATAAACTAAAATAATTAATTCTTTAATATGTTTAAAATAACTAAGATATATGCTCGTCAAATTTTAGATTCAAGAGGGAATCCAACAGTAGAAACTGAAGTTTTTACTAAGATGCATAAAGGATCTGCTATTGTTCCTTCGGGAGCTTCAACTGGTAAATATGAAGCAAAAGAGTTAAGAGACAATAAAAAAGATTATTTTGGTAAATCAGTTCAAAGATCAGTATATATAATTAATACATATTTAGATAAAAAATTATCTAATTTTGATGTTTTAAATCAGGAAAAAATTGATAATTTTCTAATAAAATTAGATGGAACAAAAGATAAATCTAGATTGGGTTCTAATACTGTCCTATCTATTTCACTGGCTTGTGCAAGATGTTCTGCTTTGATTAAGAATAAACCGTTGTATAAATATTTAGGTAATCCAAAATATTTACCAATTCCCTTTGCAAATATTATCAATGGTGGAAAACATTCATTCTCAAAATTAAAATTTCAAGAGTTTATGATAGCTCCAATCAAAGTTAATTCATTTGAAGAGGCAACACAATTAGTTTCAGAAACA
>JAGVZW010000009.1 GCA_018302235.1 Candidatus Woesearchaeota archaeon | reverse complement strand
TTTACTTTCACATACAAAAGTCTCTGCTCCATTATCTGTTTGGGGAGAAGAGATATCTGCTATTGAAATGAGTTCTGAAGAATTAAAGGACTTAAAGATATGTATTCCTAGCTATGGTGAGAACGCTTGTTTTGAATTTGATGATATTAACTTAGAGAATATGGATTCATTTAATATTATTGCTTCACAGGCATGTTCACCTGAAGAATTAGAAAAAGATAAAAAATGTCCTGATGACAAAATGGATCAATTTAATATCTGTACTGATGAAGAATTTGTTAAAATATGTACTCAAACAACAAGTTTAAATTCCTTATAAAAATTATTCATCAGAAATGATATTTATTTCAAAAGTCTTGTGACAATTATATTCTTCTATACAATAACCACATGGATCGCTAACTACAGCATAGAGATATTGTGGTCCTAATTTACTACTATAAGTATCTTTACAAGTTCCAGTTATACAATTATATGCATTTCCATTATTATTATCTGTATTAGCTGAACAAGTTAAAGATTGATTATTAGGATCTGAAACATCGAAACAAACATTTATCCATTCAGGAGAATTTATTTCTAAAGAATTGCAATAATTTAAATCATTACTTAAACTTGTATCTTCATTAGCATAATCTGTTCCTAAATCTATAGAATAGTCATCTCTTGAAAGATCATTTAAACTTAAATCAGGTAAAATATAATATTCTAATGAATCAGGTAAAATATCTGATTCTTCCTGAATTTCTAAACTAGAATCTTCAATAGAAATATAATCTAATTCTCTTAAGTCTATAGGATTTATTCTATCTTCTAAAGAGCTATTATTTCCTAAATCTGTAGAATTTATTCTATCTTCTCCATAACCATCATTTAATCTATCTGCAAAACCTAAATCAGTATCTTCTTGAATTTTTATATCTTTATTTTGGGGAAGATATTCCCAGCATGACTAAATTAAATAAAAAGAGAATAAAATGGTTGGTGGATCAGGTGGTAAAATTCTCTAAAAAACCTAAGGAAATAGCCTCAGTTTACAAAATCACAGAAAGAAGAGTACAGCAATTAGTTCATGAATATAAAAAAACGAAAAAATATTAGGACATTACAGGAAAGTAATTGCCTATAGTTTATAGAATAATTTTTTTAAATAAAATTAGTTCCTTTATATCATGAACATTGTTGAAGCTGTAAAGAAAAAGAAATCCTTAAGAAAACTAGACAATTCTTTAATTGAAATTAATCAAAAAATAAACCCAGAAAAGAAAAAAAATATTATTAAGATAATTAAAGAGACTAGAAATTATTGGAATAGAATGTATGGTCAGTTCTGGGAAAAAGAACATAAATCATTTAATGAAAGAGCTACATTTTATACGGAATTATACACAAAAATTTTTGCTATTAACAATTTTAAAACTATTCTAGATATAAGTGCTGGTTTAAATCCGTTGAGTTATAAATTAATTCCTAATTATAAAAAAAAGAAATTTATAGTTACAGAATTAACTACCATAGATTGTGAGTTTCTTAGAAATTATCTTTTAAAAGAAAAGATAAATAGTGAAGTTTACCGCATTGATTTGCGTAAAGATTTCAGTCTAAATGGTGATATCTGTTTTTTATTCAAAATTTTAGATTTATTTGATCATAAAACTGCTGAAAGAATTCTAAAATCTGTTAATTGTCCTATTATAGTTGTTAGTTTTTCTACTATTACTATCAAAGGAAATAAAATGAATTACCCTAAAAGGGGTTGGTTTGAACAAATGATTAGACGATTAGATTTTAAATTTGAAATCCTTAATTTCAAAAATGAAATATTCTATATTTTAAAAAAAAATTAGGTGTTATTAATTAAACTTGTATTCATAGTTGCCGCAGATAATATATTTTCATATTCAAGTGTTATTTGGCCAATATTTGCTACAACAATACTATACACCTTTTCCAAAACTATTTCCAATGCTGCTTCTTTTAATGGTCCAGTACAATAATCGCTAATATCGTTTATTTGTGAAATATTTTTTATTTGCAATAGATCCATAGGAACACCACAAATCATTCCCTTTTGTGCTAGCATTTGATTGAGTATCTCATCCTGAGACGTACCAATTGTTTTCAGAAAAATCGTTAGAATGCAATCATTACCTTTTTTGCCCTTAACCTCATATAAATACAAATTTCCTTTATTCATAGTTTCTACCTTAGATTTCATACATTTATTAGCTAAAGTATTAAAACAATTCTCATCGTTTCTACAATTCTTCGGATAAAAAAGAAGTAATGATAAAGTTAAAACAATTAATAATATACAAATTATATAAATCTTTTTCGCATCTAAACTGTGGAGTGTAAACTTATGCATATAGGAATAATGAAAATATATTTTATAAATATTCTGTTTAAAATCTTCCAAATTTCATTAAATAAGATCAATTAAAACATAATTAATTTATGCAAAAACCACTAGGTTGCATATTGTTTTTCGTAATATTCTAGATACTCCTTATTTTTTACCCTTTCCCACCAATCTTTATTATCTTTATACCATCTAACTGTTTTTTCAAGCCATCCATTAAAATCATGCTCTGGCTTCCACCCTAAATCTCTATTTATTTTACTCCAATCAATAGCATATCTTCTATCATGCCCTGGTCTATCCCTTACAAACCCAATATAGCTCTCATCTCTTCCAAGCATATCTAAAATCTTTTTAACAACCTCAATGTTACTAACATCTTCTGTCATTCCGCCAACACAGTATGTCTCTCCGCTTCTTCCTTTTTTGAGAATCAATTCAATTGCTTTGCAATGATCCTCAACATATAGCCAATCCCTGACATAAAGCCCATCACCATATACAGGAACTTTTTTATCATCTATTAAATTAGTGATTATTAAAGGAATAAATTTTTCTGGAAATTGATAAGGTCCAAAATTATTACTACAGCTGCTAATTGTTATATCCAATCCATAAGTGTTAAAGTAAGCTCTAACTAAATGATCTGAACTAGCTTTAGTAGCAGAATAAGGATTCTTTGGGTTGTATGATGTAGTTTCATCAAATCTCTTCTCTTCACCTAACTTCAAAGAACCAAAACATTCATCAGTGGAAACATGATGAAATCTTTTGATCTTACTCTTCAAAGCTTGTTCCAGCAACACATAAGTTCCAATTACATTTGTTTTAACAAATGTCATTGGGTTCATTATAGCCCTATCCACATGACTCTCAGCAGCAAAATGTACAACAACATCAATTTTATTCATAACTCCTTCAACTTCATTCACATTACATATATCTCCCCTAACAAAGGTATAATTTGGATTATTTTCTACTTCTATTAAATTTTCAAGATTTCCAGCGTATGTTAATTTATCAAAATTAATTATCTCATCATCTAAATTATTCCTCAACCAATAACGAATAAAATTACTTCCTATAAAACCAGCTCCACCTGTAACTAATAATCTCATAAATCAATTAGAAATCCAAAATATATAAATATAATTAACAATTAAAAATATAATTAGAGATATATAATTTAAAAATAAACCTTTCACTCCATCGTTGCAACCAACTCAGATCCCTGATCAATATAAACTCCTCCTTTATACATAGGATAAACCTCTTGTGGTTTATTTAAAATTCCAAATATAAATGCAACAAGAGTTCCTAAAATAAGCAACCAAACAACAAAAGACACCAAAGCCCAAACACCAGTGATTGCATTGTATTTACTCCAAAAATAAATTATAGGACCAATAGCACAAATAAGAGTTAATAAAACAGCAGCAACTATAAACAAACCAAAAATTAAATCCTTATACTGGTATCCAATCCAGTTATACAAGTTATTATTTAATACTGTAATTAAAACCCAAATTAATATAGTTAGTAAAGAACTAAAAAATCCACTTAAAATTATTTTTCCAGTTAAATTCTTTTTAGTTAATTTTTTAATTAAAAAAACCAAACCAATAATAATCAAACCCAAAAGAACTAGCCCACCGAAAATACCCCCTAAAATCAAATTTCTGTTTAAATCATACCAACTTTCAGCATATCTGCCTGTAACATGAAAACTTTCTAAAGGATCTAAACTATTCGCTTCCTTATGATAACTACCATAACCAATATTACCTATATAATCCGGCATCATTTTAGAACTCATCATAGCCTCAGAAAAACCACTAAAATAACTATTATCTCTATACTCAACATCTCCCTCAACACTATCAAGAATTAAACTGCTATCAACATCGACACCAACACTAACATAATTTGTATCATAATTTATTTTTACTGTTTCAAAATCAAAATTAAAAATACTGCCCTTTTGTACAGCATAATCCTCAGATTTATAATATAAAATCAAGACAGCATCTTTTTGTGATTGAATATCCCTCTCTAATTTAAAATTGTAAAGCACAGAATCTGATAATATCTCTTGATCATATTTTAAGTTATAATACTTAGGGGGCCAAATCTGTTCTTCATATCTTTGTGTACATATTTCAGCACAATCATTTTTATCATAAACACAAATTCCTTCATCACAATTATATTCATCTCCATAACAGACCTTTTCATAATAGCTGCATCTTTCTATTATCTCATAATACTCCTGTACAACCCCAATTAATCTTATCTTTTCTCCAGGTATCTCTAATTTTACGCCATCAATCTTATCATCTCCATAATTATGAATAACAATCCTAGCTGCAATCTCAGCCTCCCCTTCTGCATCATATACAACAGTATAATATTGTTCGGTTTGTCCTTGTTGTACAGGATAAGGCATCATAGCAAAAACAATATTTGCTAAAACCATCATACACATCAAAAAAATAATAATCTTTTTCATCTATTCACACTCCTATATTTTATATAATTAAATACTAAATATATTACAACAATAAAAACTACACCTAAAAAAAACCAAAAGGCATAATTAAGATTTGCTTCTTCTATAATCAATTCTGAAGCAGCCATTGATTTAACATCTGCTTGTATTGCTTCCTTACTAAGAAATTCATTATTGTTTATTGTTGATGTAAATAATTTAGTTAACCATAAAATACCAGAAACCAAAAAGCCAATTACTGCAACAGGTATTATGTTCTTAATCTTCTCAAAAAAATTCTCTTTTTGACCTTTAGGAGCAATTATAATTAATTTATTAGCCAAACCATAAATACTAACCTTTTTTCCCTTTTCACTCCATACAAAATCCCTTTCCTCAATCAAATTATTTTTTAATAGTGCTTGAATATTATAATGCACTGTACTTATAGGTAAACTCATTTTTTTAGCAATATCAGATTCACAATAATTCTTTTCACTTAAAAAGTCTAAAATCTTCCTAGCAGTAGTATTTGATATTATCTGAGCCAAATCCCTAGTTTTGTCCTCTTCTAAGGATACCATTAAAAACTTTTCATTTGTCATAAAAATCTTAAAAGAAAATAAATATTTAAATATAGTCATAACTTCTATTTAATTTGTAGCTAACATTCCATAACGTTCTTTTAAATACATTAAAGACAGATATAAAGGGTCTCTATAGTTTATAGCGGGCATATTCACTCCTTTAAATAATTCTGCAGCATCCCTTACATGCATTTCTTTGCCACTTATTTGTTCTATCAAATCAGATATTTCCTTTGTTATCATATTAACCTCCATAAGAAGAAATCAAAAAATGTTTCTATTTAAAAAGTTTACGTTGTAAGCCCAAGAATCCCATCAATTAAGTCCTTATTCCAGCCCTTTACCTCTAAAGATTTTCTAATAACATCATCATCAAAACCCTTCTCTCTGTTTTCTAAAACAAATTTCTCTAGAATCATAAAATCATTAGCCTTTTTAATGTCCTGTTCACCCCATCCTGCCTTCAGCAAATTAGCCTTAATATCATCAATATTTGCTCCATTTTCCTGCATTTTTTTAATATAATCAACTATAGGTTTGAAATCTATTTTATTCTCTTGTCTCTGCACCTCTTGTTTTGGTTTTTCTTGTACTTCCTGTTTTATTAATACTGGTTGTTTTACATTACTTGATATATCTTCTTCCTTCTTTTCTTCAACTGATCCATTTTTCTTACTATATTTTTTATACAGTAAAACCAAACCAAAACCAAGCAAACCAGCAACTATCATAATCAAAATAAGAATAGAAATTACATTACTACTTCCTTCATTCTTAGCCTCTCCTATAACCTGAACATCCTCTTCTTCCTTGGGTGTCACACAGCTCTGTACTATTGTTGGCTTAGAATCTATTGTTCCACATTTATTTATATCATTACAATCTTTAGTTTGCACACCACTAACACATTGACTCCAATCTGAACATTGCCAATTCTCATCGCAAGATATCTGTGTTTTAATTACACAATCACCATCCAAACAAACCATCCCTTGTTCACAATCAGAATCCATAGCACAACTAATCTTTTGACAAAAACCATTAATACATTTTTCGTCAACTAAACACTCAATATCAGCTGAACAACCAATTAAATCTACATTTCCAATATTCAAAGCAATAATACCAGAACTGGCCTCCCCTAAACCATCAGAAGCAACGAATTCAATCTCATCAATCCCCTCATAATTCTGTGTATTAATAAAACTAACAATACCTTCATTAATCACAATATCTATATGTTCATAACCCTTACTATCAAACTGCAAAACATCACCATCTGAATCGAAAAATAAATCACTTAAATTTAGAGTTAAGTTATTTAAACTTCCATCCAAATTAATATCCAATGCATAAAAATCCCCCTTCCAAACAGGTAAAGAACCCCCCATGTTTAATACATTACTTATAGAAGAATCTGTATTAATTGCACTAGATATCTCAATATAACAGCTCCATTGACCACTATAACTATCTGTAACATTTATGACACCACCACAATAGCCAACATAATCCCCATCATCCAAGCAATTAATATCATCATTAGTAAATTCTATATAAGGAACCTCTAATGTACCCCCTGGATTATATATCTTTATATTTGCAACATCATAATTATACATATCAACAAAACATCCTACCATCTCATATTTAGAAAAACTATCACTATCAATAAAATTAACAGTATTATTTACTATCTCGACAACACTAAAAATAACATCCTTTATTTCAGCTCCATTTTCTTGAGCATTAACAACAATCTCTTTTTCAGCAATAATTGCAACACCAGAGGCATTAATATACTCTAATTTTAAATTGAAATTTCCTATATCCATAATAACTAAACTAAAAACATCTTGTAAACTAAAGGTTATAGTACTTGGTCCTTCATACCCTAATCTACCATCTTTATTAATTAAGCTAGGTGGATTTTGAACCTTAGACATCATATCATTCACAGTAATATTCTTTTTTATTATAACACTATTATCTTTTAAAACACTCAAGCTTAATTGATCATCCCTAGCAACAAAATCACCACTCTCTAGAATAAACAAGGCATTCCCACTTAAAAAATCACTGCTATTATACATAGTTTTTATGGTTTCAACATCAACAGAAACATAACTTGTAATTAAGCCTAAGTCTCTTTCCTTAAAAACCACAAAAAAAGAAAAGGCTATAAATATTATACATATGACTAATAACGAATAATTATTTTTCACCATCTTTATTTTCTATATAAAATTAGAGAATATATAAATTTAACTAACCTATATTTTTTAATTCTGAATTAAATTCTTGTATTTCCTTTTTCATATCACTAATAGCACTTTGTATTAATTTTTTAGGTTTTTGGCCTTTAACAAAAAACACAGGTTCAGCTACTTGAGGGTGTTTTAAACTATAAGCTGCATATCCAATGTTCTTTTGATCCCATAATCGTTTTCTTAAATAATTACAAATAGTATGCCCTTCTCCTATAATCTCAAATTCAAACTCATCCTTATCTTCTTTAATAACCCTAATTTTCATATTCATTAAAACTTAAAAATCTTTTTAAGTCTTTCGTTTTTTAATATAGAACCCAATCAATAAACTAAAGCTGATTATTAAACTTATACTATCATAAAAATCAGCTTGTACTTCTCTAGCACTATTTGGAACATAAACACAAACCTCTGTAATTTCTAAATTACCACAATTTACTGTTCTATCACCAACTCCATCGCCATCTGGATCATTACAAGGTCCTGTAGTACAAGAAAGGAGATTACCTGCAGTTGGACTATACATTTCATAAGAACACTCTCCAGATGGAAATTTAGTAGAATCAGATAAATCTAAATCAACAACACAACAAAATCCATTTGCTTGAGATTCTAAAGGAACAACATAGTTTTCGAATAAATCTTGATTCCCAGAAGAACATTCAGTATTACAATAAACTCCACCTAAATCATCACAATCATAATCTATTACATTAGATCCTACAATTAAGTTAGGTATATTATCTTTTAGTTCACAACCATGATTAAAGCAAACCATTCCGGAACATTCATTATTAGAATCACAACTTTGCACTGAAACACAAGCTCCACTATCATCACATCTTTTATTTGGATCACAATCAGTATCAACTATACATTGACCAGATCCACAATAAAGATTATTACTACAATCATCATCACCACAATCAGTTAATTGATCTGAATCATCATCTAAATTATTACTACATAATTCTTGTCCGCTTAATGGATCACAACCAATAGAAGTACAATATTCTGGACTACAATCACTATCTAAAACACATTCGGTAACACATCTTCCATCTTGACAAGTCTCTCCAGAGATACAATCATTATTTACAGCACACAAACAAACACCAGCTCTTCCAGCAGATCCAGAACAACTATTAGTAATACACTGACTATTATCAGTACATGTTGCTCCAACACCATTTCCTCCTCCACAATTAGATCCTTCACATATCAAACCAGGATCACAATCATTATCTAAATCACACTTAGTAGACTGATCACAAACAGAAACAAATTTACATTCAGAATCATCACAATCAATAAATTTATCTGAATCATCATCTAAATTATTACTACAATCTTCAGTTCTAGTAGTATCTTCACAAGCATTTGATTCACATCTCTGATTTAAATCACAAGAACTATCATCCACACAACCAGAAACACTACATTTAAAGACACCTTTTGTCTCCTCACAAAGATTTGAAACACATAAGCTGTTATCTCCAACATCAACATTCTTACAATCAGCTCCTTCACCACCACAAATACCATTACTACAAATATAAGGTTCAATACAAGAATCAACACAAGATTCTCCTAATGTTGGGAGTCCAACACCTTCACAAACATATCCAGTACATTCTCCACTTTCGCATTCAGTGTCATGAATACAACCATGACCACTAGGATAACCCTCACATCTTAAAGTTTCAGGGCTACAAACATTAGATGCACAAGCCACATTCTCATAAGATAAGATCCCACTAGCTATCTCAGCCAAGGAAATACTAAGGTCAGAGTCTGGAAAAACAATATTTCCATTTAAATCTTTTAAACAAGCAGCATCCTTGTTACCACATATAAGATTTAAACAATTATCATAATAACAATCAGGATCTAGAATACATCTTTTTCCTGGCTGTTTTAAATTATCAGATTCATCATTATCATTATTACTACTACAACCACGATCCTTGGGATAATCAAACAAAGAGTCTAGGTCATTATCTTTTGAATCAACACATTTCGGATTGTTTTCACTATTATCGTCTGGATTTATACATCCCAAATCTTCAGAGTCTGTCAAATTATCCAAATCATTATCTTTTGAATCAACACATTCAGCTAGAGCATCTCCACATTCTCCAACATTACCTAAACAAAGCATTCCAGTTGGACATTTAATAGTCTGATAATTAAAATCAATACCATCTTTAAACGTAACACACCAAAACTCCATAACCTCTGTATCAGATACACACCTATCTACTTTCATACCTGCAACAGAAGAGTATAAAATTCCACCGCTTTGAATAGCAATCCCTCCATCTGAGTCTATACAGGCGTATACATAAACAGAAAATAGGATAAATACTAAAAAAAATATAATTTGTTTTTTAGGCATAAGATAATATTAAATAAGAGATTAATAAATATTATTACTAAAAACTTTATTTTCTTCTAATAATATAAAACCCAACTAATAATCCTAAACCCAAACATAATCCAAAGAAACCACTAAAATCAATATCACTACCTTTTGGATTTTCTGGTATCATAGCACAATCCTCGTTTCCGATTAAGCCTATCCCATCGTTTTCATATATTGCTCTAGTACCTATACCGTCTCCATCTGGATCATCACAAAAACCATATGTATAGGTAACATATTCACCCTCTGTAGGATTATATGTTTCAAATTGACACATCGCGTCCGTACATCTTAGATCTGTTAAACTTAGTGCACAATCTAAACTATAGTCTATAGGATCACAACAAAAACCATTTCTTTGGCTGGGCTCACTTACAATAATCTTCCCAGAAGTACTTGGCCAATTACATTCATGACTTCCACAATAGACCCCACCCAACTCCTCACAATTCACATATCCATTCTCATCTTCATCATCTTCTTCATCATTATTACTACAACCATTATCATCAACTGAATAACCAACAACTGTTTCTCTACACAAATCACAAACATCCCCTACACCATCAGCATCTCCATCACTTTGTGATGGGTTATTGCAATCAAGAATATTTTCAGCACAAACTCCTCTATCTACCTCACAATTATCATTACATGCACTTATTCCATCATAATCATTATCTTCAACAGCATTACAACTACCTGGTTCACATAGATTATCAGTACATTCACCACTTAAACATAAATTATCTAAGCTACATCCAGCTCCCTCACCACCACAAAAACCACCACCACATTCATAAGGTGCAACACAAAGATTATCTTCACCACATTCAGCACCAAGACCACCACAATAACCATATAAACCACACGTCATTCCCTCACAATCACTATCATCATCGCATGTATTATCATTTTCAGTGCCTAAATCATTACATACACCATTATTACATTCCCAATCTGTAGGACATTCACTATTGTCAACACAAGGTTGCATACCATTAACACAAATATTATTACTGCAAACCTGATCTGCAGGGCAATCGGTGCTATCTATACAATCATTTGGAGCAGGAACACAAGAACCAGAATCACAAACCTGCGTAGCTAAACAATCACCATTATTTTGACAAGGATCTATAGTTTCACATTCAATATCCACACAACAAGTAGGCATATATGTACAACGCACATCATCACAATCAATTAAATTATCCCAATCATTATCAATTTGATCATCACATATCTCTTGCCCAGGAGGAACTACTTGACATTCATTATGGAGACATTGTCCTTCTGAACAATCATCATCAGAATCACAACCACCATAGTAACAAGCATAACTAAAATCACAATTATTGTCATCACAATCAATCAAATTATCTAAATCATTATCTATTCCATCATCACAATATATCTCATTAGCTTTAGTACAAGTAGTAACAAAATCACCAACACCATTTATTGCACCGATACACTCCATGGATTGACAAGCCTCGTCTACACTACCCCAACTACCATCTTCGTTAAAAAATTGACAATTAGCACCAGGACCACCACAAATACCATTCGCAGCACAATTTAGATACGAACAATCAGTATCGAATTGACAAGAACTACCTGGCCCACGTAAAGCACACTCATCAGAACAAGCATTATCTCTACAATCTGTACTACCATCAGCATCATTATCTATTCCATCACCACAATCCACTTCTTCAGGAATACATAATCCATTATAACATAGACCACTATAACAATAATCAGAATAACAAGAACCAGCAGCAAAGTCTAAATTAGGTCCTCCAAGTGGATTAACAAAATCACTTGAACAAAAACAATCAGAATCTAATCCACCACATATTTTATCATTACCACAGTTACTATAAAAACAATCATTATTATTATTACAAGTGCCCCCAGGACCATTAGTCAAGTAAACATCAACATCACAGCACAAAGCATATTCATAATTTAAGTTTGGTATAATTTCAAAATGGGCATTTGCCAATGTGGATAATCTTAAAATTTGCTTTCCAAAAGAACATACTTCACCACTTGATAATTTTTCATATTTGCAAACCTCTTTATTTAAACTATCAACACAAACAGGATAATATCCTAATTCTCTATAACCTGATGCTGATTGAACCCCATTTTTATCCTCATTAGTAAAACCTTGATTTGCATGTAACATAAAATCTGGAACAAATCCATGTCCATTTGTTGCAGTACTTAAATATAATATATCATCAAAATCATTAGGTTCACATCCACTAGTCCCACTATGAACAATAACAGAAAAACTATAATCATTTTCCTCTGAAGCTAAACTTCCATGTGCGTTTGTTTCTTTACTAAGATATATATAAGGTACACCCATAAAATATTCTGTATTAAATTGATCTACAAGTGCTTCATCCTCTCTAATTGTTTGACCCTGTGATTGATAACTAGGCTCATCGAATCCAATTGTTGATAAAGCAAAAACAAGATTAGAAAATAACATTATCCCTATAACTACATAAACTAATATCTCCCTTTTTTCTATCATTTTACTTACCTAAACAAAAACTTCTATTTAAATATTCTCTTTAAAACAAGGTATAAAATCCATAAAATAATATTGCTCTATATCAAAAGTATATCATTTATAATATGATCACAATAATAAAGAAAATTTATCTTTTATTCCACTGTCTTAGATTGTCTCTTATAACTAAGCATCTAATCTTCTTTAATTCAGGTGTTTGTTTTCTATTAATCTTATTTCCTAAATGATACATAACTCTTCTAAAGATCTCATGATCCCTCGGAGAGATTAGATTAATTACAACCCCGGTTTCACCAGCTCTAGCAGTTCTACCAATCCTATGTAGATATTGTTTATCTTCTAATGGCATATCGTAATTATAGATATAAGAAACATTTTTAATATCAATACCCCTAGCAGCAACATCAGTGCACACCAAAATCTTTGCAAATCTAGAATGAAATTGTTCTAAGGTTTGAGTTCTTTTATTTTGAGAATAACCACCATGGATCGCTAAAGCCTTAATATTTGATAATCTTAGATTTTTAGCTACAAATTCTGTAGTTCTTTGTGTATTGCAAAAAATCATAGCTGTTCCTATCTTTTCGTTTCCCAGCAAATGAACTAATAAAGAAAACTTCATATTATCTGAAACATCATAATATATCTGTGCCATCTTAGTGGGATCAACCCTATTCTCAACAGCGATTCTAATTGGATTATTCATATATTTATTTGCCAGACTAGCTATCTCTCTAGATATTGTTGCTGAAAATAACATTGTTTGTCTCTCCTTTGGACATTTCTTTATAATCTCAACAACGTCCTCAATAAAACCCATATCCAGCATTTTATCAGCTTCATCTAAAACTAAGATCTTAACCCTTGACAAATTAATTGTTCTTCTTTGCAAATGATCCAAAATTCTACCTGGTGTAGCAACGACCACATCAGCCTTAATTAAACTATGAATCTGAGGATTTATTGAAACACCACCATAGACAGTAACAATATTCAAGGGCTTATATCTTGAAAATCGTTTAAGATTAACCATAATCTGCTCTGCTAATTCCCGTGTTGGTGTTAATACTAAAGCCTGTATATTCCTGCCTGTACAGCAATTTTGAATTATATTTGCACCAAAAACTAAGGTCTTACCAGTGCCTGTTGCTGATTCAGCAATAATATCCTCTCCCTTTAAACCAGCAGGTATTGTCTTTTCCTGGATTAAAGTGGGATTTTTATATTTTTCATTCTCTAACGCCCTTATTATGGGCTCTATTAATCCTAATTTTCTAAAGTTTTCCATTTAATTTTCCTTAATAAACAAGAAGTAGATACAAATTATATTAAGGAATTATTTCCTCAATATTATAAGCAAATCTCTTGTCATCAGTATACTATTATAGACTTAGTCAGTACTATATAAGTCTTCCGTTTTCAAAAAATAGCACTTTATTCCTCTAAGATATTGACCTATTAAACCTACAAATCACAACCCTAGTCTTTTTAATATCCTTTGTATGAAAACTGTAGCTCCTTTTCAAATTAACATCCCTCTCATAAGAAAGCAAATTAAAATTATTATCTGAAGATATTTTTTGCAAGAACTTAAGGGATTTGTAATGGTGTATAGAATAGATTACATTAGAGACTATAAAAGCCTTCAAAAGAAATCTTTTATCCTCATTCTTTTTATGTACACCAAAGGGAGGATTCATAATTACAGTGTCAACATTAATATTAAAATCATCAATATCACAGCAAAAAAACTCTCCTTTAGGAGAATTCTCTTTAGCTAAAGCAATCATTTTAGAATCAATATCCAAAAAATAAACCCTCTTAGCTCCTAATAATAAACAACCAGCTCCGAAAATACCATTCCCACACCCAGCATCTAATATCTTTTTTCCTTTAATATCTCCCAATATATATGCATACCATAATAACTCTGAAACCAAAACTGAAGAGCTCTCATATTGCTCTAATCTAATATCCTTCTTACTCATTCCTTTTAATTTACTTAATTTAATCTCTAAATTCTTTTTAGTGTTTATCAACGTAACCTTATTCCCAATATTTTTTCAATTTTTTTCAGCAAGTAAAAATCCAATTCAAGCTTATTGCTTTCAATCTTCGCTAAAGAATTAACCTTTATTCCAAGTTTCATTGCCAATTCCTCTTGTTTTAAACCCAATTGATTCCTTTTTTTCATTATCTCATAACCTATATTCTCAATAATAAAAGTATCTTTATCTGTTTCTTTTTTAACTTCATGACTTATTTCTTTAACCTCAAGACCATAATCAATACAATTTTGACATAGATTTTTAATATTGTTATCAACAAAAATCTCCTTCAGTTTTAGATCCCTAGAACACATATCACATCTCATAAAATTAGAATATTAAGCAAATTAATAAAGATATTTAACTATCTTTTTTATCATATTTTCCACTGAAAGAATTAGATCTAATCTTCAACAAATCTCTAAACATAGAATAAGCATCTTTTACAGGATTTAATTTGCTTCCCTCTTTATCTATCCAAACAACAGGTACCTCTTTAATCTTATATCCTAATTTCTGTGCAATAAATAAAACCTCTACATCAAAAGCCCACCTATCTAAAGATTGTAAAGAAAATATATCACTAATACAATCCTTTCTAAATAATTTAAATCCACATTGTGTATCTTTAATACCCCTTAAAACCAGTAAATTAACAAAAAAAGGAAAGCTCTTTCCCATTAATTCCCTATAAAACGGCTGTTTGACCTCTTTTCTGGATCCTTCTAAATTTCTTGAAGCAATAATAATATCATAATCATTAGTATATTCTAACATCTTATCTAATTCTTCTATTGGAGTAGCTAAATCAGCATCACTAAAAAGAACAAAATTATATTTAGCCTCAAATAATCCCCTCTTCACACTTCTTCCCTTTCCCACATTAAACTCATTTTTAATTAATTTAATGTCAAAATTACTAATGATTTCAATAGTTTTATCCTTGCTACCATCATCCACAACAATTATTTCATAGTTATCAAAATTTTTAGTACAATAATCAATAATCTTAACCAAAGTACTTTCAATCCTCTTTTCTTCGTTATATGCGGGTATTACTATTGAAATTTCCACAAAAAATTAAATTTTAAAGAATTAATAAAGATTTATATTAAATTTTATTCTCTATTTCTTCTTTTTCAATAAATCCGTAATTAATCTCATCATTGATCACCAAAGTTAAAGTATTTACATTATATCTCTTCTTCAATAATTCTAAGGCATTATTATCTATATTAATATCAAATGAATAAATGAATACATTATCATATTTTTGTTTTATATAACCCAATAAATAACCCTGCATTTCACAATCCACACATTCATCTTCTTCGTTTGAATAGAAAAATAAAATAATATCATAATCATAATCACAATAATTTTTTAATTTCTCAACCAATAACATATGCCTTATTTCCAGCAAAGAATAATATTCTTTCATTCTTAAAACATCCTCATCGTATTTGCCTAATTTATCCTCTAAAACTGAAACTTGTTCACTCATCACTCCAAATTCATCGTCTAGCTGATTAACATCAAATTTACAAATATCCTCTTGCAATAACATATCCTGAACATCAAAAGTCAAAATATCTGTTCTAAAATCCTGTTGATATTGATCAATAAAATCAAATTTAAGACTAGTCAACAATAAACCCAACAATAAGCCTATTATAAAAACTGCAGAGGTAAATATAAACGCTAAAAAATATCTTTTTTTGCTTAATTCCCTTTCAACCATAAAAAAAATTGTATAAATCTAAATATAAAAAATTATATTCTGTAAAATATACTACCACTTTAATTTACTTTTTCTAAATATTAAATCAATAAACACACCACACCAAACAATAGAAGCCATAATTCCATAGAGAACTATATAAGCAGGAACTGTTAAAAAACCAAATTTAAAGATTCTTTCTCTTGTATAATAATAAGCGTATAAAATTATAATTAAACCTATAGACAAACTTATTAAAAAGAAAAATGTATTGGTAAAATCAATATTTAACCAATTAAAACTAAAATGAAAATTTCTCAACCAAACAGAAAAATCAAAATTAATAGCCGACCAATTAAGAATATCCTTCCACAAGGGCTTTATTACATATCTATAGCCAGTGAATGTAATCATTCCAACAGCTAAAAAACCACTTAACATTACCCTAGGTAGTTGCAATACACCAAAATCACCATATTTTCTATTAAAAATCATATCTTTGTAATCCATTAAAGTTAACATTGTTCCTTTGTACCATCTGTTTCTCTGTCTATAAAACCCTTTAATTGTTTTAGGTGGTTTTGTATAAACCTCTGCGTCTAATACCTGTAACAACTTATAATGACTTCTTTGTATTCTTAATGAAACCTCAAAGTCTTCTGTATTGTAAGATCTCCTTATTCCCCCCAATTTAGTTAAAATGTCCCTTCTAAACACACTAAATGGTCCAGGAGCAACATGAACACAATTAACCATACTCATCAAAGACTTATAAAAAAAATTTAATAAATATTCACACCATTGAATCCTTTGCAGCATGTTTTCAGGATTAATTATCTTCATTAAAGGCAAAACAACAGCAAGATTCTCATCATAATCAAAATGAGGTAACATCTTAGACAAGGCCTCTGGATGCACAGCAGAGTCAGCATCTAAACAAACAAAAAACTCCCCCTTAGCAACACTTAAAGCCCTATTTACACCATAATGCTTCCCCATATTCTTCTCATTCTCTAAATAAATAATACTAAATTCTTTATGTTTAGAAATATAATCTAAAATTTCACCCCTTGAATTATCAGTACTTGCATCATTAACAACAATAATCTCAATTTTATCCCTAGGATAATTCATATTAACCAAAGAGTCTAAAGTCCAAATAATATTTTTTTCTTCATTCAATACAGGTACAACAATACTAACAAAAGGAAATCTTTTAATTTCTATTTTTTTTAGCCAAACACCCCTATCTATATAAGTCAATAACCAAAATATAACAATATACAAAGAAATAAAATACGCTACCCATATTACAATTTGAGCTACACTTAAATCCATAAAACTAATTAAAATTCATCATTTAAATAATCTTCCATTATATTCGTATATTTTAACTTCATCATTTTCAAAGACTAAGGTAAACTCATCACTATACTTCAATAAAAACAATAATTCCTCATCGTCCCTTATCCACAACCTCCGCATATTTTGATCAATTAAAATAAATCTAACATTATATTTATCTAAAATATCTTTTGCATCCCTGATATACACACTTTCATACAAAAGAGAACTGTCTATTAATCTTTCATCTAAATCTACACTGAATGAAAAATGTTCATCCATGAGATTTTTCATCCTTATATACGAAATGTAATGCCCATTAGTATAATGAGAAAAAACAACATCCTCAGAACTCCAATTATTTAAAAAATTTAAAGAATCTATAAACTCAATACTAGGTTCAGAATAGATTAAATCATTTTCCGTAAAATAAACCCCAAAAACAGAGGTTAATAAAAATAAAAATAAAATTACTCCTCCTAAAATCTTATCACTCCAATTAAAAGAAATAATCCAATCCAATCCAATTGCAGATAAATAAACTAATAAAAAAATTAAGATGTAATAAAAAAATTCAAAATAAAATCCAAAAAGAAAAAAAATAAATAAAGAAACATAGGCTAAAATATAAATAAATCTTTGCTTCCACAAAACAGTCATTCCTATAAAAACTAAGATCAAACTAAATAAACTCAAATAAATTCCACCGAACTCAATCAAAAAATTATTAGCAACATTACTAAACGAAAAGATATATAGCCCTAAATTAAAAATATCCTCATATGCAATAAATCTATATTCAAAAAAACCAAAAAATAACAGGAATAATCCTGATAAATAAAATATTTTCTTAGGATTAATGAAAAATAGCACAGATAAGAAATAAATTAATCCTAACCAAAAACTAAAAAATCCAATTAATAAAACAATAATCCAACAATAGAATAGCTTCATTCTCATCATAAAATAAATTCCCAACAAAAAAAAGAAAACCCCAGCAGAATATTTGCTAGAATGTGTAAACAACCATAAAAACCCAGGATTAAGCAATAAAAATAATCCAGCGATATTTCTTAGATCCCTTTTTAACATTTCTACGATAAAATAAAAAAGAATAAAACTGCCTATCCCAAAGAAAAAAGGCAACCACTTAGAAAAAAAATCAGGAGCAAAACTCAACAAGTAAATATATCCAATCTCACCATAAAAGTATCTGCCAGAAAAACTATATTTATCATAATTAAAATTCTTTTCTTCAGCTAATCTAAGATTATAATAACCCTCCCCTCCGATTAATCTATTTCCTCTAGATAAAATAGGCAATAATAGCAAAAACAAACATAACAATAACAAAAAAATTAATAATTCCCTTCTAGCATACCACTTCATAAAAATTCCCCCTTTGAATAAAACAATCAGAATTTCTAGCGTAAATCAAGTCTTCAATTCCATAAACCCTTAATTCATCTGGTAAATAAATCCATTTAATATTATACTTTTCAATCAAACCCTTAATGTTGCCTAAATACCATCCTTTATACAACAACTTAATATCTTCCTTTCTTTCATTTAAATTAGGAGCTAACAAATAATCATTGTCTATAACATTTCTCCTATTTGCGATAGCTGTTATTATAAAACCATCATTCTCTAGGCTCAATACAACATCGTTGCTATCAGAATGCCGTTTTAACCACAAAAAATCATTAATTTTTTCAGAACTAATGGGTTTAACTCCATCTAAGGCATACAAACTTGGATAAAAAGAAAACATAAAAAAAGCAAGTATAACTAAAAAAACTAAAAAATATTTTGTTTTATTCCATCTAAATTTTTCAGTATACTTTAATAAAAAATCTAAACCATAGCAGCTTAACAAACAAAAACTTATGGTTAAATAGATTAAACTGTCCTTAATATTCATAAACCCCAAAACAAACAAAAACAAAATCCCCAATAATAAAGAACTCAATAAAAACACTAATTCAGATTTCTTCTTAAAAAAGCAGTTATAAAAGGCAAATAAACTCAAAACAATAGGTAATAAACCCGCCAGTAAAATTAAATTCACTAAATTATTATCTGCTATTATACTAAAATTCACAGTGTCTAAATTTTGAAATAATAGACCTAATCCCTGTACAAAAAAAACTTTATGATATGTTATAAAAAGAAGAAAGGAAATAATCAAAATGCAAAAAAACAAAGCCTCTTTTTTTAATTTAGTTAGAATTAAATCCTCACTAATACACATTAAGGTAAACAACAAACTAGTCCCAACTAATAAAAAAGAACTAATATGTGTTAATCCTAACAAAAAAACACTAATCATAAATCCATACAAATAAACCCGCCTTTCATTAATCTTTAAAAAACAATATATTGCTAAGAGAAATAATGGTACTATTAAAGAATAAACAGATAATACATTAGTCGTTAATACTAAAAACAAAGGCGTAAAAGAATAAATCAAACAAGAAAACAATACAATTTTATTATTCTTACTTAACTCCTTAGCAATTAAATAAAACAAAAAAACACTTCCAGCTAAGAAAAATTCTGGAATAAATTTTAATAAAAACATATTTCCTAAACTAAACAAAGCCATAAAAATATGAAAAAAATGAGGGTATAAAACATATTTTCCTCCAAAGCTTAATTCATCAAAATATAAGATACTTTTTTCCTCCAAAATATAATTAATATGTCTTAAATGAAAATACGCTTCACTATTATTAAAATTCTCTGTAACAAAATACATTCTAAATAATAAAACAGTAAAAAACAAAATAAAAAGAAAAAAATATTTAGATCTAAATATTTTCATTTTTAGAGCCGTCCTCAACTAATCTGCTCTTTAGCTTATCTTCAACTACATCAAAATAATCATAAAATCTCCTAGATACCTTTAAAACAAATGTTCTTCCTGATTTTTCACTTATAACAAAATCTAAATCCTTTAATAGCTTTATTTGATCATAAGCTCCATTCCCTCTAATCTTAATAATTTCACTCTGCAAAACAGGAGATTTATATGCTATAATAGCCAAAGTTTTCTGTGTTCCTTGATCTAACTCAGAATCATCTAATAACACCTCTGTTAAAAATAAATATTCTTTCTTAATGTTTAATCTCCATTTATTTCCTTGATTAACTAATTCCAATGCTCCATTTATCTTACCATAATCCCCTTTTAATTCATTCAATAGATCGTTAATATAGTTCTCTTCTGATATCTGGCATAATCTGCTTATCTCATTAAGATCTAAGAACTTGCCAGTTGTAAATAATATAGCCTCTACTCTATTTTTATGATCTCTATCCATACCTCAATTAAGAAAAAAGAATTTATAAAACTTTAGGTTATTTTTTTATGAATACTTATTTTGCTTGAATACCTTCGCAATCAGGATAATTACAAAGTTTAAGTTCTTTAAAACTATTAGGCGTTAGTATTGCTCTTGTTAGTTCTTGGTGACCCTATAGAATTACCTCTGAGTTTTCTTTTTAAATAATGAAACTGTTTTGAAGGAGGGCTCTCAAATTGAATTTAATACCTGTTAGGTTCTCCTGCTAATGACTAGTTGCCAAATTAAAATTTATTAAATTAAAGTACTAAGAGTAAATTTCTGGCTTTAATAGAATACTAAAGGTGTTTCAACAGGAAAAAAATATGCAAAAATTAAAAATAAGCATAATATTAAAATAATAGATAAAATAATAATAGTATACAAAGATAATTTTACATAATTCTTCTTTTTTAAATAAAATAATATCAAAAATAAAATTAATCCTATACAGCAGGATATTAAAAAATGTTTATAGAGAAATCTAAACTCAGTATCAAATAAGGTATAATAAGGCTTATCTCTTCCGAAACAAGCAAGATATTTCCCCGAAGGAGGACATTCAGCAGGATAACTTTTAATAAAAGTCATAAGAAATCTATTATTTTAATAGATTATAAATTTAATTAAAAATCTAACATACCAGAAAATTATTGAAACTAATTCCTGTTAGGCGAGAGTGAGCGAAGCGAAAGGCATTCTTTCCGAATAGAAAGTTTTACCTCGTAGTTATTGGCGAGCATTCAGAAAGGATAGTAGTTGAGTTTATGTTCTTGATTGATTAGTAAAGTGTCATAGTCTCTAATAATTTCTGAAAATTGATTTCTTATTTCTAGTAAAATATCATGCAATTGTTCATCGTCTTTAACTTCAAATTCTAGCTCTACATCCCATGAGCCTACAAGTTTTAGATACTGCATTCCATGAGGATGAGATGCAATGTAGGCGATAAGCTGTTTTTCTTTTTCAGGAGTTAGGGAATGAAGACGAAGAATTATTTTGTAGAGTTTATGATTAATTTTGTTAAGATTGATTGAAATTCGATATTGGGAAATAATATTATTTTTTGTTAATTTTTTCATTCTGTAATTTATTACATCTCTGGTTAAGTTTAATTTGTCAATCATTTCCAAAATTGCCATGCGGGCATTTGTTGAAAAAATCTTGAGAATCTTTATGTCAATATCATCCAGCTCATAATGCTCTATTTCTCTGCCATAAGTAAACCTCTTTTTCTCTTTTTTCTCAGTTAAGTATGCTTTGGTAAAGACGGGACTTATCTGTGTAATCAGAACATCTTTTTCTAAGACGAAAAGTCCATATTGGTTGATGAAATTGCTTAAAATTTCTCCGAAGTCATTAATGTCTTTAGCAAGAATGGAAACAGCTAAATCCCATCTTCCACGACAGGAAGCAATCCAGACGGAATTTTTACTATTAATCCAATAAGCAATTATTTCTTTTTCTGTCGCTGGATTTACATTTTGAAATTTTAGGTAAAGTTTGTATTGGGTATAGCCTAATTTTGAAAAATTGATAACCGTATAAAATTGCTGAATCACATTATTTTTAATGAGATTTTTTAGGTGATAATCTACAACTTGTTTGCTTAACCCAACTTTTTTGGCAATTTCATTTAAAGTGGCTCGGCTATTCAAATCAAGCTCATACAGGATTTTCTTGTCTTTAAGGTCTAATTTCATCTTTAGATTTTCAGGAATTTATTTATTAAGCTCTTGGACTCGTTGACAACAGTCTGAAAATCAGGAACGGCGTTGACTTGATGAGCTAATGATTTTTCCCAATATTCTTGAGCCGGCTTAATCCTCTCAGAACTGAATAGGTTATCTTTGTTGAAATCCAGCTTTTTAGCCTGGCATTTCTTAATCAGAACTTCATAAAGCAAATCCACATTTATCTTGTCATGGTGTAATTTTAATATTTTCCAGACATCATAATAATCACGAGTTTTTGCTCTTTGTAGAATGCTTCTTATTTTCTCTGCTAAAATTTCTTCTAGAGGATAGACCAACAAACTACGCTTCTCTTTGTCGGAATATTCTGAGTGAATATCTTTGTTCTTTGGAGTTAAAATTATCGGCTCATTAAAGCTAAGATCCAGCTTAATGGTGTTTTTGTTGTTGAGAGGACCAAGAAATTGGATTTTTATCTGAGCATATTCTGGATTTGAATGTAAAGATTTAATGTTGAGAGTAATCCCCGCCATTTCTGTAAGAAAAATATTTATTTTATCGATTACCTCTCTTAACTCTTCATCGTTAAATTTCTTAGGAAGGGTAAAATCCAAATCCTCTGAATATCTCCAATCAGGAAAATAAATTTTTCTGATGGCAGTTCCGCCCTTGAAAACAAAATATTTCTTGAATTCTGTTTTAGATAAACCGTACAGAACCCAAGTAAGTGCATAATCTTTTTCCACTACGCTTAAAGCTATTCTTTGCTTGGCAGCGATTCTTTTTAATTCATTTAAAGATATCATTAATGCTCCCTCCAAGACAACAAATCTGTTTTAGGAATATTCTCAATAATCTTCCATTTGGCATTATAACTAATCTTTTTCTTAAGAAGAGGATCTAAAAAGATATAATGTTTACCTGATTTTAACTTTGTTTCAATGCCGAGCAATTCTAAAATATAACCTAATCTATTAATAATTGCCTGGTTTTTCATTTTTTTGGCGTAATCTTCTAATTTGTTAAAGCCTAATTCTTCTTTGGCAGAATCAACAGCTTTAATTATTTCAGTTATTCCTCCACAGTTTCTGAGTAAATCAAGACAATCAATGATGACTTTTTCTTTTTCGGCAATATTAACTGGACGATTATTTACTAAAATCTTCTTAAAGCCAAAAAATTTGTCTTTCTTTATAGTTACAAATTTAATCTTTAACCCTAAAAGGTTCATTTCTCTTTTTCTTTTAGTAGTAGCCACAAAAATAGTTTTAGAAACCTGTTCAGTAAAACCATAGTAGTTAAGAGCAGACCAGTAGGAAATATAAGAAGGAGTAATTAAATTAGAAGCAATAATAAACTCGTGCTCGGTAAATTCCGGCTTGACGCCTGCTTCTAATGGCAGAATTAAATATTTTCCTCTGCTTAAGCGAAAAAGCCATTTGTTTATGGTTAAGTCATGAAGAAGCTTTGTAACAGATGATTTCTTTTCGTTGAGAATCTTGACTGCATCATCTACGGTAAAGATAGACTTATTATTTTCTACCAGTGCTGAAAGTAATCGAGATTGTTTTGGTTGTTTTGTACTAAAATATTAAATGTGTTCAATATTTATAAATTTTACTAATTTGTCAAGATTTTTAATAGTAAGTTTGATATATAAGTTAGGACTATCTATTGGTTAGTGATGAAAGATGATAATCAAAAATATTGAAAGATTGACAGAGTTAGGAAAAACGGAATTAAATGAAAAAATGGACCGATATGTTCAAGAAGTTTATATTAGATGTTTACCTGAAGCTGTTAAAGAACAGCAAAATCTCTTCGCGTTAGTTTATGGGATCAATCTTGGAACATATCTCGAAAAAAGAGATGAATTTGTAAAGTGCGGTTTAGATCCATCACAATATGATAATCAAATAAGAGTTACTCTAAGAAAACTAAATCTTGAGATAGAACCATTTGATAGATGTTTAGTTTTTAGAAAAAACAAGAAAAAGTGATATAAAATGAGCAATTCATCAAAAACAATTGAGAGAGTAATACTTGAAATGGGTTTAGCTTTTGCTGGTATTACTGCGGGTGTTGAAATACATAGTTATCAAAAGATAGACAAATGTCAGCAATCATTAGCTGTTGTTGACCACCTCATTAATCCATCGGCTTATCAAGTTTTCTTCTAAAATTCCATTATCTTTTCTATCTAATCTTTTAATTAAAATTCTGAACTAAATTGAACCTAATCCTTGTTATGCGAAGTTATCTACTAAATAATGGTCCTATTGAGCGAAGCGAATGTAGGACAACTCTTCCGAGGTTATCGGAGAATTTTCGGAATTTTCTAACAAACAAATTTAAAGTCTAAAAATAAAACTATAATATGGATGTAATAGAATTAATAAAAAAAGAAGGAAGAAGACAAGGATTAAGTAATAAAACGATTATCACTTATACTTTTTGTGTTAAGAAATTTATGAACTATAATAAACAAGAAATAAAATTTATAAAAAAACATCAAAAACACCAAAAAATCTTCCAACATTTTTAACAAAAGAAGAAATAAAATTATTAATCAACTCAATTACAAACCAAAAACATCAATTAATGATAAAAGTCATGTACTCTGCAGGTTTAAGGGTTTCAGAATTATTAAATCTTAAATTAGAAGATTTAGAATCAGAAAAAAATTATGGTTGGGTAAGAAAAGGCAAGGGTAATAAAGACAGACTATTTATTCTTGCTTCATCATTAAAACAAGAATTATTAGATTTTATAGAAAAAAATAACCCTAAAGATTATTTGTTCACAAATAATAAAAATCAAAAATATTCTTCCAGAACAATCCAAGAAATTGTAAAAAATACAGCAAAAAAATTAAAGATAAACAAACATATCCATCCACACACACTAAGACATTCTTTTGCTACACATTTAATTGAAAATGGCTATGATCTTTTTTCAGTGCAATCACTCTTAGGACATAATTCATCTGAAACAACAATGGTTTACATTCATTTAGCTAATCCAAATTTAACTAATATAAAAAGTCCACTAGACAGTTTAACTTGAATATAAACTTTAAACAATATATTCGCACTTGACAAACACGCATAAGGTATTTAAAGAAATTATGCTTTATTTACTTACCTTATGAAAAAAATGCGAAAGCAAAGGAGGCAAAAAATGGCAAACAGACCAATAAAACAATACAAAGCTGGAAATATTTCTGGTGCAATATGGTTTAATGAAAAAGAAAAAGACAACCAAATTCTAGGATTTAAAACAGTTTCTATTAGAAGATCTTGGAAGGATAAAGATACATGGAGAGATGAATCTCTGAACCTTAGAAAAACAGACATACCAAAAGTATTGTTA
This sequence comes from Candidatus Woesearchaeota archaeon, assembly GCA_018302235.1. GTDB lineage: Archaea > Nanobdellota > Nanobdellia > SCGC-AAA011-G17 > GW2011-AR18 > DATDVT01. The sequence goes on along the minus strand of JAGVZW010000009.1, from coordinate 16,502 downwards.
ATATTAACAAAGATTCAAGAGGATTTATTATTAAATCAACAGGAAGAGAAAAATGACTAAAGAATATACAATTGAAGATTTACCAGGAGTAGGTGCAGCAACAGCAGAAAAATTAAGAGATTCTGGTTACATTGATTTGATGTCTATAGCGACAGCTTCTCCAACAGAATTGATAGATTCAGCAGGAATGGGAGAAGCAGTAGCAAAAAAAATTATAGCAGTAGCAAGAACAAAACTTGATATGGGTTTTGAGTCTGGTGAAGATTTGTTAAAAAAAAGAGAACAAGTAATTAAAATTTCAACAGGATCAAAAGAATTTGATAAATTAATTGGTGGAGGAATAGAAACAAGTGCAGTTACCGAGGCATATGGTGCCTTTGGTAGTGGAAAGACATCTTTAGCACACCAATTAGCAGTAAATGTAACTTTACCTAAAGAAGAGGGTGGAGCTAATGGGATTGCAATATGGATTGATTCAGAAGGAACATTAAGACCAGAATTTCTTATTAAACTAGCAGAAGCAAAAAAAATTGATCAAAAAGAGTTTTTAAAGAATTTTAAAGGTGTTCGTTCTTTTAATTCAGATCATCAGATGTTATTAGCAGAAAAAATAGAAGACCTGATAAAACAAAATTTACCTATAAAGTTAATTATAATAGACTCATTAATGAGCCATTTTCGTTCTGATTTCAGTGGGAGATCTCAATTAGCAGATAGACAACAAAAATTAAATAAACATTTACATGTTTTATTAAAACTTGCACATAATTACAATATAGCAGTATACATAACAAATCAAGTAATGTCTAAACCAGATACGTTTTTTGGTGATCCTACTGAAGCTATTGGTGGACATGTTTTACATCACGCCAGTACATATAGAATTTACTTAAGAAGAGGAAAAAAAGGAACAAGAGTTGCAAAACTAGTAGACGCACCGGCGTTACCAGAAGGAGAAGCAATTTTTGAAGTAACAAATGAAGGAATAAAAGATGTATAATTTTTTAATTATAAAAAAATTAGGTTTCAACTCTTACCCAATCAACCAAAAGATCTGGTCTAGCTGTTGAAATGTTTATCTGCCCAACTAATATCTGCTTTACTGCATTTGCACTCATGCTATCATTCAAACAGAGTTTAGTATAACCAGTGTTTACGTAACAAGTTAAAACATGTACCCATGAGGAGCTAAAATAAGTATCGTTCTTTACAAAGACAGCAACACCTGTAGGCTTGTTACATCCATTTCCTACACAACCAGTATTATTATTCATAATCTTAACACTAAGATTTGATATATAATTTACTGTATTTGTATAATTTAGTATTTCCCATGAACGTATATTAGCCATATAATGTGTACAAACACTTCCTATTTTAGTAAAACCTATGGGACATTCTGTAACAGTATTTGTTTTTTCAAATCTAGTATATACATTATCTGCAGCTAAACTTGCATATGGATTGTCAACATCATTATAATCGCTTACAACAACTGGATAATACTGCAAAGCATATATAAAAACAATATTTAATAAACCAACAAAAAAAAGTATATAAATCAGTTTTTTATCCATATATTACCTCCATGAAATAAGAGGAAAGATCAGTTAATAAATTTAAGCTTCTACTTTGTAGTAATGTTTCGAGATTTTCATATAAATTTGGACCTAAAAATATGAATTTGTTTAACATTTACAGGTTTTGTTTGTCAGAGCTTTTTCGAGATTGTTTTATAGATGGACTAAATGATTACATAATTTATTGGTTTAATTTGGTCATCTAAATCAAGCTTGTTAGAGGAATTTTTGAAAACCTTTATTAATAAAAGACAATTAAAATATATATGAGATTATATGTAATAAAAGGGGCAGGAATAATAATTCTTATGGGTTTATTATTAGCAATTCCTTTTAGAAGATTAGGTCTTCTTATAGCCGGATTAGGAATTATTGCTTTAACAATGGGTGTGATCTTACCAAGACCAAGAATTGTTCAGAAAATAGTAAGAAAAGCTAGACGTAGAAAAATAAGAAGAATTTAATTAAAAATTTTCTGTTAATAATTTATAGAATTTTTTTGTAGTTTTGATATTTAAATTAGTTTATAACTAGGTCTTTTGTATTTATTATAATTGAAACAAATATAAAATACTTATTTTTGGATTCTATGAAGGAAAACTTTATAAACTATAGATTATCTATAGATAAATGATAACTAGTATCCAAATTCATGAAAATCTAAAACAAGAGTTAAACCTGTTAAAAAGAAATCCAAAGGAGAGTTATGAAGAAGTTATAACTAGATTAATTTTTGAAGTAGAGAGACAAAAAAGAACTCAAAAACATCTATTAATTAAGGGTTATAAAGAAATGGCTTCTGAGAATTTAAAATTGACAAAAGAGTGGGAGAGTACAGAAGAAGGATGGGATTAGAGATAAAAAGAGGTGATATTTTTTTGGTAGATATTGAACCTGTAAGAGGATCTGAACAGGGAAAGTGTAGACCAGTTCTAATTTTGCAAAATAATATAGGTAATACTTATAGTCCAGTTACAATAATAGCTGCAATAACCTCCAAAAAATTTAATGAAGAATATCCAACTAATGTAAATATTAAGGCCACTAAGTCTAACCTTGAACATGATTCAACAGTTTTATTAAATCAAATTAGGACAATAGATAAATCCAGAATTATGAAATTCTTAGGTAAATTAGATGAAGAAGATATGAAAAGAGTAGATTTAGCTCTTAAAATTAGTTTAGGTCTGGAGTATTAAAAAAGATTTTAAAAATTTTCTACTAACAATTCATAATAACTCCTTGGATGTTTACATGCAGGACATTCTTTAGGTGCGTCTATTCCTTCATGAATATAACCGCAATTTCTACAATGCCATTTTTTGACTTCTTTTCTAGCAAATACTTCTCCATTTTTAATATTCTCAATCAATTTTCTATATCTATGTTCATGAAATCTTTCAACCTTAGCAATCTCTTCAAAAGATTTAGCAATCTCTTCAAAACCTCCATCTTTAGCTATTCCAGCAAAATTAACATAAATAGCTGACCACTCTTTATGTTCACCATTTGCAGCTTCCTGTAAATTAGTTAAAGTATCTTTCAAAACACCAGCTGGATAGCTTACTTCTATTTGAACATCCCCTCCTTCTAAATATTTAAAAAATATTTTAGCATGTTCTTTTTCATTATCTGCAGTTTCTAAAAAAATATTTGCAATTTGTTCATAGCCTTCCTTCTTTGCGATGCTAGCAAAATAAGTATACTTATTTCTAGCTTGAGACTCACCAGCAAATGCTTTCAATAAATTTTTTTCAGTTTCAGTTCCTTTTAACATTTTATATCACCTCAAAATACATAACACCACATTTTTCAGTATCACAATGGTTTTCACACGATTGATCTGCATAACCTCTCCAAGTATTTGAATCTAAAGCTATTTTATTTTCTCCTTTTAAAATTAAACCATCATAACATTCCCATTTAGCATTTAAATATTCTTGTGAAACACAATCAAATACAACCTCTTCTATTTTAGAATCCATAATTGTATAAGCATAACCTCCACAACTACTCTTCCAAGTTATATTCTGATCTTTTGTTCCATCAATCTTTACATAACACCCATTAATTCCTTTACAACCTCCAAATTCAGAATAACATTCTTGTTCAGTTATACTATTATTAAATATACATTTTGTTTCTTCTGTCATCTTTTCTTCCATTAAAAAACTTTTTTCATCACAAACAACATCTTTAACTACAATTTTACCATTTTTGCTTTCAAAATCCACATGACATTTATTTTTAAATTCACTAAATTTATCTATTGCAAAAACAGCAGTAATTAAGGCTAACAAACATATTCCAATAATAATTAATTTTTTCATTTTAATCACCAATATCAGGTAATAGAATTCATTTATAAAAATTATTTAATGTCTATTATATATTTTTTCCTAACTTAAGTCATATAACTTATTTTTAATAAAAAATAATATTCAAAGGATTATTTAAGTAGTACTCCTTTTTTGTTTTTTTCTATTAAATCTTTGTTTTTTCTTCTGTTTGATAAATAATTTTTTCTTGATTAATTTTTTATGTCTTTGCATAAACCAAGTTGCTATTCCTATTAAGATTATTATTAGTAAAACATACATTCCTGTTTTGTCAAGATAGTTTGAACCAAGAAAACTACCTGTTATTTGGTTTGTAGTAATTTCGAATGATTTTTGTTTTTCAGAAAATATTTTATTTTCGTTTCTTAGTATAAGAAAAGCATTATATTTTCCTGCTGGGAGGTCTAGGTTTATATCTAATTCTTGTGATTCTCCAGGATTTAACCCTGAGATTTCTTCAGTAATAATTTTTTCTTCTATTTTTATCTCTAAGGTTGCTGATGATTTTATGTTTCCATTATTTAAAATCTCTAGATAAATTGAATTCTCATTGACTTCTATTTCCTTAAATTCAAAAGATTCTATTTTTTCTGTTAATGGAGAAATTTTTGTTTTTATAGCCAATGATGGCTGTAGATTTTGATCTTCCATTGAATAAGAGTTTATTATAATTAGATCTTCTAATTCTATTGTTGGGTTTAGAGTGGCTTTTATCTTTAAGTCTTTGTTTTCTAGGATTGTACCTTCTTTAGGTTCAAAATTAAATAGATTTTTTTTGTCAGAGATTTCAAATACAATGGTATAAGGATTTGGGTTGAAGATGATAAATTCTTTTGTGATTGTTTCTTCTCTTAAAGGTGATGTAAATTCTAATTCTGATGGGGAAATTCCTAATGATGATGCAATGGTTGTTGGTAAAAAAAGAAAAAATAAGATTATGTATTTCATGCTGTCACCCCTGTTACTGAAATTGTTGAGGTGTAATCCCCTTCTAATGTTGTTTCTGGTGTGTACATTTTAAAGCTTAAGGGCAATAGAGAATTTTCTCCTGGTTTAAATGCTACTGTTGAGAATTCTAACTGTGTTGATAGTTGTTTTTCTGTTATGAATGTATCTAAAGAGTAATTTAGATTGTTAATTGCTATTTCTGATGTTGAAGAGATGAAATTTGTTGCTGATAAGCCCAAGTTAATATTTGTATTGCCAATATTTTTTATTGTTGTTTTGTTTGTTGTTGTATCTAAATCTCCATCTAATGTTGTTATTTTTCCCTTAATTACTTCAAAATTTAGATTATTTATATCTAGTTCAATTGCTATCAAAGGTAGATATGTAAATTGTTGTTCTCTAATTTTTGTATCTGCTTGAATCTTAATTGTATAATTTCCTGGTGCATCATAGAAGTTTATTGGTAAATATCCTTCATAGATTTCATTATTTTTAGTTAAGTTTATTGTTGCTAATATTTGCTGATCTTTTATTAAAAAAGCTAGGGTTGTTGTTGCGTCTCCTGTGATATTTGTTGTAATTTGAATTAGTTTTTGTTCTTTTGGTTTTGGAAAGATTTGAATCTCTGGAGTCATTAGATCTTCATCTGCTATAGATAAGGAGTTGATTTGTGTTGATGAAGAAACATGTGCATTTAGTTGTATTTGATTTTCTTCTTGTTTTGTTTCGGTACCTTGGAATGGATAGTTTTCTATGAAATCATTAGAGTTGTCATTTGTTGAAGAGATTCTTTTTAAAGAGTTGCCTTCTTTTACTTGTATAGCTGGAGTGCCTTGAAACAAGCCTATAGTGATTTGTGTGGGGTCTCCCCAACCAATTGCATCTATAATTTCGTTATTTGCATTAAGTAATGCTATTCCTGCGTTGGTATTTGCCAAGGTTATTGCTTCTTCATAATCTGCATTTGGGAATGTAGCATTATCTTTTAGTTTACTCCAGTTTAAATCTGCTATTAAGAAGAAATCTCTTGGCAATAATATTCTATTTGGCAAGGTTGCGTCTGTTGCTGAAGATTCTGTTTTTATTATATAATTGCTTATATCTATTGGTTGTTGTGTTGGGTTATATAATCTAATTGCTTCTCCACCTGTTTCCGTGTTAATTGGATCATATAACACTTCAGCTATTTCTATATCTGCTAATACTGTTGGTATTAACAAGATTAATAATATATATTTTTTCATTTTTAACCTCCTTTAAAGAGGTTTGGCCAAACCATTTATAGAATATTTATTAATTGTCTTTATATGTTTTTAGTAAGAAATTTCGAAAATTTTTCATGATTATTAAAATTTCAATTTCTTCAATACTTTAAATTAAGACTACATCATTTCTGGGTTAGGTGTAATTGATTTCTCAGAGGCTGATGCAGCTAAAACATCGTCTATTCTTAAGATTAATTCTGCTACTTCTGTTGCAGATTTTATTGCCTGTGTTTTTATTTTTAATGGTTCTAAAACGCCTTCAGACCATGCATTCATTGTTTTGCCAGAAAAAACATTTAATCCTGCCCACTTTTCACCTTTTTCATGAGATGCTTTTAATTCTGTTAATGTGTCTATTGGATCTAATCCTGCGTTTTCAGCAAGTGTAATGGGTATTGATTCTAGGGCATCAGCAAATGCTTGTACTGCTAGTTGTTCTCTTCCTGATAGAGATGTAGAGAAGTTTCTTATTTCTTTTGCTAATTCTAATTCAGTGGAGCCTGCACCAGCAACAACTTTACCTAGTTCTAAGGCTGCAGAAACATCACCTATTGCATCTTTTACTGCTCTTTCTACTTCGTCAATAACGTGTTCAGTTCCACCTCTAATTAAGATTGTTACTGCTTTGGCATCTATACAATCTCCAATGTAGGTCATATCTTCATCTCCTACTTTTCTAGCTTCTACTATACCGGCTTTACCTAGATCTCTTTCTGTTAGATCATTTAGTTTTGTTATAATCGTTGCATTTGTTGCTTTAGCAATGCTTTCCATGTCACTTTTTTTTATTCGCCTAGCTGCATATATGCTATGTTTAGCTAAATAGTGTTGCACTAGATCGTCTATACCTTTTTGACATAAAACAACGTTAGCGCCTGAATTTTTTATTTTTTCAACCATATCTTTCAGTATTTTTTCTTCCATTTCTAAGAAGGCTTGCATCTTGTTAGGATCATCTATTTGAACCTTAGTATCGGTTTCCGGTGATTTAATCTCTAATGCTGAATCTATTAATGCTATTCTTGCGTCTTTTATGATATCAGGCATAGCAGAATGAAGTTTTTCTTTGTCTATGATTATTCCTTGTATTAATTCAGAATCGTTAATACCAGCACCAATTTTTTTTTCTAATTTTATATTAGAAGAATTAATTTTTATCTTATTATTTTTTTTCTCTAAGACTTGTTTTACCGCTTTAAGTGTAATTAATGACAATTTATCTTTAGCTGATTCTGCTGCTTTACCAACCATGGCTGTTGCAGCTATAGCTCTTAGTTCGTCATCATTGTCTTCATTAATATTTTCAGAGATTTGTTCTAGGATTATTTGTGCTTTTTCAGCAGCTACCCTATATCCTTTTATAATTACAGTAGGATGTATTTCTTTATCCAACAGTATTTCAGCGTTTTTTAATAATTCACCTGCTAGGATTACAGCTGTGGTTGTTCCATCACCCACTTCATTTTCTTGTGTTTTAGCTACCTCTACAACCATTTTAGCACCAGGATGTTCTATTTGCATCTCTTCTAGTATTGTAACTCCATCATTTGTAACAATAATATCACCTAAAGAACTAACTAGCATTTTATCCATTCCTTTAGGACCTAATGTTGTTCTAACTGTTTCAGCTACGAGTTTAGCAGCCATAATATTATTTCGTTGTGCTTCTCTTCCAGAACTCCTTCTTGTGTTTTCTGATACAATATAAACTGGTTGTTGGGTACCTTTTGCCATGATATGCCTCCTTAAAATTTAGAATCATCCCTTTTATAAATAAATTTTATCAAAATAAAATATATAAATCTATCGTATGCTATTTTTAATAATGAATTTATCAATTGATCTTTTAGCTTCTTCTCTGTTTTTTTGATGTTCTGCTAGAAATGCATTTATCTTTTCGATTAATATAATTTTTAGTTCTCCAGATAGTAATGTACCATTTTTGTAATTATAATAGATTTTTTCTAATCTTTTGTCATCTTGTTCAAAAAATATCTTTAGGTATTGAAAAGAGATATCTATATCTGGATTTCCTCCTTTTTTTCTATGTTCTTTGATTGTTGATTGGCCACCTGAAAAAGCATATTTATTTATTTTTCTTTTAACTTCAGATGGTGAGTCTGTTAAGAATATTACCCCTTCGCCTGAAGATGACATTTTTATATTTCCAAATAAGGATGGAATAAACTTAGCGTGTAAAGCAGCTGGTTTCTCTAGTTTAAAGTCTTTGTGAGTAGCAATATCTCTTGCTAATTTAATGAAAGGGTCTTGATCAATACCAACCGGAACAACAGAGATGTGTTTGCCTAGATAGAATTGGGGAAATAGAATATGTGCTATTTGTATTGCAGGATAAAAACTCCAGCCTATGTTATTCTCTGTTTTTAAACCAAAAGTGGCCTTTGCAGTAGAATATGTTATTCGTTTAGCAATTTGTGCAGCATATTTGTAAATATCTGTATAAATAAAGTCTTCAAAAATAAATGTTTCATTTACTTTGAAACCTAATGCGATTATGTCTAATATATTTTCTTTAGAATATTCTAATACTTTATTAAAGTTTAAGTCTTCTTTTACAAAGAATTTTTCATCGTCAGATATTGGTATAAATACTTTACAGTTAAATTCTTCTTGTAGGGATTTAGCTGCTAGGAATGGGATTAAGTGGCCTAAATGCATTTTTTCGCTTGGACCTCTTCCTGTTATCACAGATATTATTTTTTTTTTGTCATATGCTTCTAACCATTTGTCAAAATCTCTATGAGAAAAATAATTTCCTCTTTTTAATAAGGGGGTTTTTAGTCGCTTTTTAATTTTTTCATCAATCAGTGTTGCACCAAAATCTTTTACTAATTTGTTATAATCAATTTCTCCTGAAACATCCCATGGTGTAACTTTCATTTTGAAAGGATTACTTATTAGCTTTCTCCAGCTTCTGAACTCTCTCTATGTACCTGAGCAAAATTTGGTGTCACGACAATCCAATCTTCGCCAAAACCTGCAATATCTCCTTCAATTGCTTCTGCTGTTTTTTTTAATTTTGCAACAGCTCTTTTTAATTCTACTAAATCTTTTTCTTTAATAGGTCTTATGTTAATTAAAGCAATAGTATATCCTTCTCTAATAGCATCTAATGCAGGTTTTATGTCCATAAAATCACCAACAATAAAGGGTCTTACAATCACTTTTTGCTTTGGCCCACCTTTTATTTGTTCAGGATTAATTTCTACATAATCCTCTGACATTTCGTTGTAATCCAGTGGTTTTTCTTCTACTGCTTTAAATCTTTTTTTTAGGTTTTCAAACATGAATTATTCTTCTAATGTTTTAGTTTATAAATATTCTTATTTTTAGAAATATCATCTGCTCTCTAATTGACTTACTATATTCCATATTTGCATTTTTGTATATTGGGGTATATTGGCGTCATCTGCTATTTCATTTAATTCTTCTAAGGATCTATCTATAGTTAGATTGATATTTTTTTCATTTGTTGAAAGAATTTCTATAGTTTTTCTTATTTTTAATCTTGCATTTTTTGGTATAGAAAGATCATTTTCTATGCTTTCTAGGTCATTAATTATATCTTTGAATTCATTCATTTTTATATTTCCTTAATAACATCTTCTTGTAATATTCTGGCTTTTTCTTTGATTTGATCTTCTTGTTTTTCCAGTGTTTTTATTCTTAAATTAATTATTTCTTTTTTTTCGTTTAATTCCTGTTTTAAGGCATCTTTTTCTGCATTAACCATTATTTGGCCTATTATTTTATATACATTACTATTACTATGTTCCAATTCATTTATAGCAGATTCTACTTCAGTTAGCTGAGACTGAAAATTTTGTTTTTGAAATGAAATGTTGCTAATATTTTGTTCTAGTTGTTGCAGTTGATTTATTTTTTTGTCAGTGTTCATATTGCCTCTATATTAGTGGCTATGATTCTTGGCTTCAGTAATAATTTAGAGCCACAATACTGACATCTAACTCTTCTTTTCACGTTTTCAGATTCTATGCTTCTTTTGCATCCTAAACACTCATAGATAGCCATTTATTCCTCCAAAAAATATGCTTTGTTTGCAAATTTATGATTACATTTTTTACATTGCCAGATTCCAGAAGCTATTCTTATGACGCGAGGGGCATGGCAAGCAGAACATTCATATTTTTTCTTTTGTTTTTGTTCTATTTCATTTACTTTTTTTCTTATTCTTAAACCGTATCTTACTCCAAATCTTCCAGCACTGCCAACCTTTTTTGTTCTTCCCATTATAAGGTTCATTATTGCGTTATATTTATAAATCTTACTATGGGGCTACCCGGATTTGAACCGGGGTCGTCGGGTCTTTTTCTATCATTGTATATAACTCTGTAGACCCAAACCCGAAAGGATAGACCAAACTACCCTATAGCCCCAATGCAAAAATACAGCTGGAGTTTGTATTTAAATATTTCTAGTAGCTCTAAATATCAATACAATTGAAATCTTCTCTTTTTAATTCCTCAAGTATATAATGGATCTCAAGTTTTAAGATATCAAAATTTTTTTCAATTTTTTCTAGGAAGTCATCCATTATCTTCATATTTTTAAAGATAACCTCTAGGATAAAATCAAAGCCATTATTTATTCTATATAGACTATTTACAGAATGATGATGTGATAAAAACTCTTTTAAGTCTGTTTTTTGTTTTTTATTAATCTTAATTATTAAGATAGCTTTAATTTCAAATCCTATTAATTCATAATCAAGAAGTATGGTATATTTTTTAATAATTCCTATTTTATCTAGATTTGTTATTTTATCAAATATAGATGTTACAGGAATTCCTGTTTTTCTGCTCATAGAGGTTAATTTCATTCTAGCATTTACTCTAAATTGTTTTAACAATAAAACCTCTTTTTCTTTTAGGATCATTCATTTAATATGTATTCTTTGATATATAGCTTTGGTTCTTAGAAGTCTTAAGTTAGTATATAACTTATAAAAAATTATATAAATTATACTATATTATATATTTTTATGAAAAGAAATGTAATTCAACTTGCAGGCAAGACATTAGTAGTATCGTTGCCATCAAAATGGGTAAAATTAAATAGCGTAAAAAAGGGTGATGAATTAAATGTTTTGGAGGAAGGAAATAAGATAACTATTCAATCTTCAGAGCTAAAATCAGAGCTAAAGACCACAGAGATTGATATAAAAGAAATGAGTGAAAGGGCTATTAATTGGTCTTTATCTGCTTTATATAAAAAGGGTTATGATGAAGTAAATCTTTATTACTCAGGAGATCAGTTAAACTATATACAATTTTTATTAAAAAATTCTTTTTTGGGTTATGCTATAATGGAGCAAACGACAAAGAAATTAGTAATAAAATCAATAGCTCAGGAGTTACCTGACGAATATAAACCTGTTTTAAGGAGAGCATTTCTTGTAACTCTATCTATGGGAAAGAGTATGTTGGAGGTGTTAAAATCAAAAGATTATAAAAGACTTAGAGAAATAAAAGAAGAAGAAAAGATAAATAATCAACTTACAAATTTTTGTCAAAGAATTATTAATAAAAAATTACCCTTTAAAAATGAAATAAATCATCTTAATTATGTAATTTCATGGAACTTAGAGAAGATTGCTGATGAGTACCGTTATATTTGTGAATTTTTTATGGATAAAAATCCAAGGTTCAGAGATGAATCATTAGTTATATTTGAGGAAACAAATAATTTATTTGAAAGATTTTATAATTTAGTTTATAATTTTGATATAACTAAATTGAATGAGTTGAGTAGAATAAAATTAGAACTTGAATTAAGGATAAGGAACTATATTTTTTTGACAGTAAAAGAGGATAATTATTTAAGCCTTCATCTTCTAAATATTGTAAATAGATGTTCTGATTTTTCTACATCACTGGCAGCTATTAATCAACCTGATTAGACCTTTGTTTATTTTTTTATCATCTGTTATTTCTTGAATGTTATTTATTCTTAATAGATTTAATTCATGATCTTTTCTTCTATTTTCATGCAAAAAGGAATCCAAGGTTCTTACTGTTAGAGAGATTGGAATTGCTTTTTCAAGTGCTTCATAAGAACAATTTAATCTTCTTGCTTGGTATTTTAATAATCTTTTTAACTTAGTTATATTTAGTTGATGTTTATTTATTAGATTAGCAGTTTCGTTTGTACAGGGGGTGTAGCCTCTCTCTTCGTTATCTACCTTTAGCACTCTAAACTTATCTTCAAGAAAATTATCAACATGAGCATCTAAATCTAAGACATGAGGAATTTCATTAAGATAAACGATTTTATCTCTTAAACCAGCTACAAATAAGTCAGCTGCTTCTTTATCTAGTAAAGATATTCTTGAATATATTTTCTCTAAATAATCTTTTTGTTCATATTTTATTCCTTCTTTTAATTCTAGAATTAATAACATATCTAATAATTTTATAAAATCCATAGAATAAAATTCTCTACCCAAGCATAGATCCATTATGTAAATCCATTTATCTTTAAATGGAAAGATTCCAATAGAATGAGGTACTTCTAGATCTTTTCTTCTAGCTAAATATTCTCTAAATCTCTCATTTCTCTGCATTTCTTTTTCTAATTTATCTTTTTCTCCTATCTTTCCAACCACACCACCACCTAAAAAACCGCCTTGAAATAAAATAACTTTATTAGTTGTTTCAGAGAGAGTAACTATATCTTGATCATCAATTCTTTCTCTGACAATCTTCTCTCTTATTTGGTATCCTTCTTCATCTTTCATTATGAGCAGGGCTTTTGCTAGTAGATATTCATAAAATTCATTTTCTTTGGCTAATTCTCTAAATCTAGGGATTGCTCTTGGTTTCTTCTCGTTTAGGTCTATTATGGCTTTTTTTAATTTTCCTTCTAGATCATTTTTTCCTAAACTACTGATAATTTTTCTTGGTCTTCTTAACCAAAAATCACTGGAATCATTTTCTTCGTGTCTTTGCTCAATGTTGCCTAAAATAGAGATGTAAGTTTCTCTCTTTTTTTCTTCTTCTGCATATAATTTTGTTAGGTCTAGTAAATCATATATTCTTTGTGTGCCGTATGATTCAATAGTTAATTTTTCTTTGATTCTGACTTTATTTTCTAAGCTTGAAAACTTGTCTTTTAAAAAGTAATATCCTCTTTTTGTGATATTTGGTATTAAACTACAAAAAAAATTTGCTCCAATGTATATTCCTGTACTTTTTAATAAGGCAACAGAAGATGCCATTGTTAGTACTGGTGTTAGAGAGCTACTGATGTCTGTTTTGTTTTGATGCAATGCAACATATTCAGTTAATTCTACTCCTTTGTTTATTTCATATTCTAGTTGGCTTATACAATAGCCTAATGCTAATCCTAGGGGTATTATATCTTTCCTTATAGATAAACTGTTTTCTCTTTTAGTGTTAATTGATTCTTTTAATAAATTTCCTGCTACACTGAAGGCAAGACTGCTATATCCTGCGCCCTGGAAAAATGCACTGAGGCTATCATCTATTCCACTCCATAAACAGCCAATAACACTGCTTGCCCCTAAGGCAGTAAAATTGTAATTGTCAACCATCCAGTTTAAAATTTTATGTTTTCCTCTTGTTTGCACAATAGCATTTTCATCAGCTCTAGTTAATGTTTTCAATATGTGATAGATATAAAATCCTCCAAGACCAGTGCAACTTAATTGCATTAACGGATCAGAAAATTTTTCTCTTAATAATTCAGATGTAGCCATTATTCCAAGAGGAAGACCTAAGTATGGCTTGTCTGCTAGGGTTTCTTTAGTTTGATCTAAAAAAGTTTTTTTCACAAGAATGAAGATTTAAATTTATATTTAAACTAATGAGATCTATTTTTCTTAGGTGAATGTTTTTTTAATGAGAATCTTTATTAAAAATTAGAAGAATATAATAACTAAGCAATCCCTTCAAGTCCTGACGGGCTGAATTTCCTTGCTTAGGAGAAATATGAAGAATAGATTAATAGCTAAGATATTTTATAATATAGCTGATCTTTTAGATTTACAAGGTGTTTCATTTAAGCCAAGGGCTTATAGAAGGGCAGCTTTATCAATAGAATCATTAAGTGAGGATATAGAATCAATAAAAGACTTAAAATCAATTCTAGGGGTGGGGAGACATTTAGAAAAAAAAATTATTGAGATAATAAAAACTGGAAGATTAACATATTATGAAAGATTAAAAAAACAAACGCCTATAGATATAGAATCTCTAAATAATATACCTGGTTTAGGTCCTAAAAGGATTCAATTATTATATAAAAAATATAAAGTAAGAAATATTCAAGATTTAAAAAAAGTAATAAGACAACATAAAATAAAAGAATTAATTGGAGAAAAAACAGAAAAAAACTTAGAAGAAAGTATTGATTTCGCAAGAAAAAAAACAAAAGGTTTTTTATTAGGTTTTATATGGGAAGATGCTTTAAAAATAAAACACAATCTAGAAAAACAAAATTTTATCTTAAAAGCTGAAATAACAGGCTCTTTTAGAAGAAGGAAAGAAATAGTTAATGATTTAGATATTCTAGTGGCTTCAAATCAACCATCAAAAGTAATGGATTTTTTCACAAAAGATTCTAAAAAAATATTAGCAAAGGGAATGACAAAGTCTTCTATAATTTTAGAAAATGATTTGCAAATAGATCTAAGGGTTATAAAGGAAGAGTCTTTTGGAGCAGCTTTGCAATATTTTACTGGCAGCAAATTACATAACATTCATCTAAGAAAAATAGCAATAAAAAAAGGATGTAGATTATCAGAATATGGATTATTTAAAAATAACAAACTAATTGCATCAAAGACAGAAAAAGAGATTTATAACAAATTATCTTTACCCTATATTGAACCAGAACTAAGAGAAGATAGGGGAGAATTTGAGAAACAACCTTCCTTAATAAGATTAGAGGATATAAAGGGTGATTTACATATCCATACAAATTATTCTGATGGTGAAGATTCAATAAAAGAAATGGTTGAAAAAGCTAGATTTTTAAAATACAAATATATTGGAATTACAGATCATTTTGGTTCGTTAAAGATTGCAAATAGTATGGACATAAAAAGATTCAATAATCAAAAAAAAGAAATTAATAAATTAAATTTTAATATTTTCCATGGAATAGAAGCAAATATTAAAGCAAATGGTTCTATTGATGCACTTAATAATTTAGATGTAGATTATATGATTGGATCAATTCATGCAGGTTTTTCGAATGATAAAGAAAAACAAACCAAGCGAATATTATTAGCTATGGATAATGAAAAAGTAAAGATTCTTGGGCATTTAACTGGTCGTTTACTTAATAAAAGAAGAGGTTATGATTTAGATTTTGATAAGATATTTGATAAGGCTTATTCAAATAATGTAGTAGTGGAAGTAAATTCATTTCCAGATAGAGTAGATTTGGATGATTCTTTAATAAAAAAAGCAATTGAACATAAAGTAAGATTAGCTATCAATACAGATGCTCATTCTCAAGATAATATGAATTTTATGAGATTTGGTATATTTCAAGCTAGACGTGGTTGGTGTGAAAAAAAGAATGTTATAAATACTTTAAATAAATTAAAATTTTAAGATAGATTTTATAAGATATAGTTCAGACTATAGTAAAAATATATAAAGAAAACTAAAAAAATAAAATCATGATAATTTCTTCAGAGGAATACAGAGAAAGAATAAAAGTTCCTGACAATTTAAATCCAAAAGAATACATCTTGCTTCCTGATTTAAATCTAATTATTTCAATAGATACATTCTTTTCAGATGAAAATTGGTGGATAACACACCAAAAATCAACAAAAGAGCATGCAGGAATGCCAAATCTATCTGAATTTTTAGACTTATTAAAATTACTTCATGAAGAAAACGCGTTATATGCAGACAATTCAATAGTTCCACTACAAAGATGTAAAGAACTTTTTATAGAAATAGCAGGACTGAGAAGAGAAAGCTCAAAAATAATATATTTAGAGAAAGATAAGATTAATGGGCGTGTAATAATGCAAACACCCAAGAGAGAAGAATGGTTAGATGAAATGTACTTACCAAATGAAGAAGGGGGTTTAGAAAGACAAACCGATCATTTATACACAAATGAAAGATTAACTCCTTTCAGAACAGAACCATTGGGATTCTATTTAGGTAAAACTCGAGAAATAAGTTTAATTGATCTAATATACAGACACACGAAACAAGGTTTACCTGTAATAGCACAAAAGCGTGGGAATCTTAAGTATTCGCCTCCGAAATTTGCTATGGTCGCTAATTTTAGGAGTACTCCATTTGGTCTCTCCTTGGATTGTGATGAGCTTCCTATGAATC